>CBDTVH010000008.1:0-16266 GCA_965363665.1 uncultured Yoonia sp.
GCGGATATCTTCGGCGCTTTCATCGCGGACGTCCGCCAAGAGAGGTACCTTCTTGGTCTGGATGACCTCTGCCAGCTTTTCGATCAGCTTGGATTTCTGCACCTGATAGGGGATTTCCGTGACAACGATCTGCCATTGACCGCGACCCAGATCCTCGACCTCCCATTTTGCGCGCAGGCGGAAGGAACCGCGCCCGGTGCGATAGGCCTCGGCGATGTTTTCTTTGGGTTCGACGATCACACCGCCGGTCGGGAAATCGGGGCCGGGGATGTAATTCAGCAACGTATCATCACGCGCATCAGGTGTTTTGATCAGGTGCAAACAAGCGTCGATCAACTCGTGCAGGTTATGTGGTGGAATATTCGTGGCCATCCCCACGGCGATCCCGCTGGACCCATTGGCCAGAAGGTTCGGGAAGGTGGCCGGCAAGACTGCCGGCTCGGTCAACCGCCCGTCATAGTTATCGCGAAAATCAACGCTGTCTTCGGACAGGCCCTCCAACAGCGCCTCGGCAGCGACCGTCATGCGCGCCTCGGTATAACGGGACGCGGCCGGGTTATCGCCGTCGATATTGCCAAAGTTGCCCTGACCATCCACCAGCGGATACCGGACGTTGAAATCCTGCGCCAAACGCGCCATCGCATCATAGATCGCGGCATCGCCATGCGGGTGGAAATCACCCATGGTGTCGCCGCTGATCTTGGCGGATTTCAGAAACCCGCCCGTGGGCGACAGGCGCAACCGCGACATCGCATAGAGAATGCGGCGGTGCACGGGTTTCAGCCCGTCGCGCGCATCGGGCAGCGCGCGGTGCATGATCGTCGACAGCGCATAGGTCAGATAGCGGTCGCCGATTGCGCGCCGCAGTGTTTCCGTTACGTCATTGGGGCCAAGGCCCGTATCGCTCTCATCACTCATAAGCAACGGTGTAGCGGGCCACGATTCTGGCGTAAAGCCGCGAATATTTCCCTTTCTCGAAAACTGCATCCGGGTTCTGTCGTGCCGCGCTTTTATAGGGCTTGCGCAGTCACCACGACCCGAGCGGATTCAGCGTCTTAGCGCAAGACGGGGAACCAAAAGGCGCACGCTGCAGTTGGTTAAGTACAACCGAAGGAGCAGTTAGGTGCTGTCATGAATTATCTTGTTACCAGTTCGACCCTGATACTATTCGCATTGTTCTACCACGCGTCCGGTGGCGCAGATTTCGTGCCGCCGTCAGAGCGGCCAGTGGCGACGGACGATTCATCCAAGGCCACTTTGACGCAGAAAAGGCAGACTGCGTTTGTTCCTTTCGACCAACCAATCATTATTGCCAAGGAGGTCGAAGATGACATCCTCGTCGCCGCGGCAAACGCCGACCCTGTGAATACCGGAGGCGATTTTGAGATCATTCAGGCGTCCGTTGCACTTGAGGGCACACCGGCCGCACCGCCGCAGCGGCAGGATATTCGAATTGTCGCCGGAGAGTGGGTGAACATGCGCGCCGGTCCGGGGACGTCTTTTGATGTGCTTGATACCTTGCCACAAGGTGTGGAGGCGGAAGTTTTGCAGGTAAACGATGCCGATTGGGCGCAAATTCGCCTGATTGAAACCAATGAAACAGGCTGGATGGCCGTGTGGCTTTTGAGTGACTGATAAACCGGCTTGTCAGGCGATGGTATCTTGCGCCACATACGCGAATGGCACAGAAAACCATCCTCATCACCGGATCTTCCTCGGGCATTGGATTTGATGCGGCGCATGGATTGCGCGCGGCGGGCTGGCGTGTCTTTGCCAGTTGCCGCAAGCAGGAAGACTGCGAAAGGCTGAAAGCAGAGGGTTTTGAAAGCCCCATGATCGACTATTCAGATGCCGAAAGCATTGTCACAGGTCTGGCAGAGACACTTGAAGCAACAGGCGGCACGCTGGACGCGCTTTACAACAACGGTGCCTACGCCTGTCCAGGCGCGGTAGAGGATTTGCCGACAGGTGCGTTGCGCGAAATATTCGAAACCAACCTGTTTGGCTGGCACGAACTGACGCGTCTGGTGATCCCGATCATGCGCAACCAAGGGCATGGGCGCATCATCAACTGTTCATCGGTGCTGGGTTTCATAGGATACAAGTGGCGCGGGGCCTATGTGGCGACGAAATTTGCGCTGGAAGGGCTGACCGATGTTCTGCGGCAAGAATTATCAGACACCGAAATCAAGGTGATCTTGATCGAACCCGGACCGATTACGTCAGAGTTTCGCAAAAATGCGGTGCCACATTTCGAGAAATGGATTGATTGGAAAAACTCGGCGCGGCGACATGCCTATAAAGAAGAACTGGATCGGCTGTATACGGAAACCGAACCGGGGAAGTTTGAACTTCCACCGGCTGCCGTGACAAAGAAAATCCTCCATGCGCTGACGTCACCAAGACCCAAACCGCGCTACTATGTGACGACACCGACCTATATGATGGGTTTCCTGCGGCGCATGCTTTCGACGCGGCTACTCGACGCCGTGATTTTGCGCGGCTGAGGGTTTCCTTCCCCCACCTGCCCGCTACATCGCGACAGACACGATTAAAGGACACAGACATATGGCAGACGATCCACTTTTCTGGGTGATGTCGCTTTCGGTGCTTCTTGTGCTGGGCATCTTGATGTGGGGCATGGGCAGTTTTGGCAAAGGCGGCGAATACAACCGCAAACATGCCAACAAGATCATGCGCTGGCGCATCGGGGCGCAGCTGGTTGCGGTGGCGCTGATTGTCCTGTTTGTTTATCTGCGCGGCGAAGGAAGCTAGGTTATGGTTGTTCTCAACAAAATTTACACGAAGACCGGTGATGCTGGTGAAACGGCGCTTGGCAACGGCAGCCGGGTGGCCAAGCACTCGTTGCGGGTGACATCTTATGGCACGGTCGATGAAACAAACGCGACAGTTGGCTTGGCGCGCCTGCACGCTACCGGCGCACTTGATACGCAGTTGGCGATGATCCAGAATGACCTTTTTGATCTTGGCGCGGACCTGTGCCGCCCCGATATGGAAAAAGATGGCGAAGCTGAGTACCCGGTGCTGCGGATGACGGATGCGCAGGTGGAACGGCTGGAAGGCCAGATTGATGAGATGACCAAACAGGTGGAACCGCTGCGCAGTTTCATCCTGCCCGGTGGATCGGCACTGGCCGCACATCTGCACCTGTGCCGGACGGTTTCGCGCCGTGCCGAACGGCTGACAGTGGAGTTGGCTACAATGGAATCGGTGAACCCCGCGGCGGTCAAATACCTCAACCGGCTGTCAGACTGGTTCTTTCAGGCGTCCCGGATCGCAAACGACAGCGGCAAGGACGACGTTTTGTGGGTGCCCGGCGCGAACCGCTAGGTCAGGTGGATCACGATCCAGTTCACGCGCTACAGCTGACGTGCACGTCAAGAACGTGGCGTCGGTAACCCTTGCCGCGTCGATTTTGCACTGTTTTCCCGGCCACGCGCACGATAACAACGATCCGAGAACACAATTGATCAGATTCTTAGGAGAGTAACGCAGATGAAGGTCCTCGTACCCGTCAAGCGCGTGATCGACTACAACGTGAAGGTTCGCGTCAAAGCGGATGGTTCCGGTGTTGATCTTGCAAACGTCAAAATGTCGATGAACCCGTTCGACGAAATCGCCGTGGAAGAGGCCATTCGCCTGCGCGAAGCGGGCAAGGTCGAGGAAGTGATCGCGGTATCCATCGGCGTGAAACAAAGCCAGGAAACGCTGCGCACCGCCCTTGCAATGGGTGCGGATCGCGCAATCCTTGTTGTGGCGACCGACGATGTTCACACTGACATCGAGCCACTCGCCGTTGCGAAAATCCTTGCTGCGATCGTCAAGGAAGAAGAACCGGGTCTGGTTCTATGCGGCAAGCAAGCCATCGACAACGACATGAACGCCACGGGTCAGATGCTTTCTGCCCTGCTGGGCTGGTCACAAGCGACATTCGCCTCAGAGGTCGACATCGACGGCGATAGCGCCACGGTCACCCGCGAAGTCGACGGCGGTTTGCAGACCATCAAGGTGAAAATGCCGACCATCGTGACTGTCGACCTGCGCCTGAACGAACCACGTTATGCGTCGCTGCCAAACATCATGAAAGCCAAGAAAAAGCCCTTGGATGAAAAGACACCTGCCGACTACGGCGTCGATGTTGCACCACGCCTGAGCATTGTCAGCACAACCGAACCAGAGGCGCGCAAGGCGGGCATCATGGTGGGTTCTGTTGATGAACTTGTAGAAAAACTTAAAGAAGTGGGGGCTGTATAATGGCTGTTCTTCTGATTGGTGAAGTCACCGATGGCGCTCTGGCCGTCGATGCGACCGCAAAGGCGGTTTCCGCAGCGCAGGCTTTGGGCGACGTGACCGTGCTTTGTGCCGGTGCATCTGCAAAAGCGGCAGCTGATGAAGCGGCAACAATTCAAGGTGTGTCCAAGGTGCTTTGCGCCGAAGATCCGGCCTTGGGTCACCGTCTGGCCGAGCCTACGGCCGACCTGATTGTATCGCTGGCGGGCGACTACACACACATCGCGGCACCCGGTACGACGGACGCCAAGAACGTGATGCCACGTGTCGCCGCATTGCTGGACGCGATGGTAATCTCGGAAGTGACGGCAATCATTGACGCCGACACGTTCGAGCGCCCGATCTATGCAGGCAACGCGATCCAGACCGTGAAGTCCTTGGATGACAAGAAGGTCATGACAATCCGGACCGCTGGATTTGATGCCGCTCCGATGGGTGGGTCCGCCGCCGTTGAAAGCATCGGCGCCGCCGGAAACCCTGGTCTGTCCGAATGGGTTGAAGACAAGGTTGCCGCCTCCGACCGTCCGGAGCTGACATCTGCGGGTGTGGTTGTGTCCGGTGGTCGTGGTGTGGGGTCTGAGGATGACTTTGCGCTGATCGAAAAACTCGCTGACAAGTTGAACGCGGCTGTCGGTGCATCCCGTGCGGCCGTCGACAGCGGCTATGCGCCAAACGATTGGCAAGTTGGCCAAACCGGTAAGGTCGTTGCGCCTGACCTATATGTTGCGGTCGGCATTTCGGGTGCAATCCAGCACCTTGCCGGTATGAAAGACAGCAAGATCATTGTGGCGATCAACAAGGACGAGGAAGCGCCGATCTTCCAGGTGGCGGACTTCGGTCTGGTGGCCGACCTTTTTGAAGCGGTTCCGGAGCTGACAAGCAAGCTTTGAACCGCGCGATCCGATCAAACGAAAAGGGCCCGCATGTTGATGCAGGCCCTTTTTCATAGGGAATAAAGTTGGTCCCGGATCTTTGGGATCAGCGCGGCACTTGCCTCGACATGGCAGTCGACCCCCAACATTTCCGATGCCGCCTTGGCCTGGGTCGAGGGGAAGAACATGCCGCGACAGCCCTGCGACACAGCACGCTCTGTCGGGTTGGCCACGACCACGTCTTTGACCAGCGGTCGCAGTTCGTCAATCATGGACGCCGTGATAAACAGCGGATCAACCTGCAACTGGCCGGGCCGATCTGACCAATGTTCATCTGTCATCAAATCCTCGGAAAACCATAGCAAAATGACGCGGTTTCCAATCTGTCCCAGCATATTGCGCATCCGCGCCAGCCACGCTTCGCGCAATTCCTTGACGACGGTATCAAACCGCTCAATCGACTTGGCATGCAGCGCACCAAGCATATGCCGCGTGAAGGAAAATTCAGAAAAATCAACGTCCTGATAAATCGCTTGCAACACTGTCGATGCCCGCAGGAAACGGTCATTGCGTCGGGGATGAACCGAATAAAATCGGTTGGACAGAAAATTTGCGCCCATCACCTGCACAACGGTCAGTTCAGCCTCGGCACAGATGCCCATGACCGTAGGATCATTGACGAACGCATCAATACCGCCATTGACGCAGCCAAAGTTCACACAGGTCTGGCGCATGGCCTTTTCCACCAGATGTGGAAACGGTTTTTCAATGAATTTGCCATAAGTCTCAGTCCCGCCAATGAAGGCAAGATACGGCAGATCAAGCCGTTTGCGCGGCCCCCGGAACAACATGCGCGATCCGCCATAGCGGCATGGCGCATACGACAATTCACCGGTTTCGATCTTTTCATGTTTCATGGCCGCCGCACCCTTTGCTTCTTCACCCGGGCAGTAGATTCGCGCAAATCCTTTGCTAATTTGCTAACGGGCACATTCGATGAAACTTTTACGCGTCCTCCTGCCTTGAAGCTGCCCCCCACCGGGGCCTATGGTGCAGCGAACCGTCAAAGGATTGATCATGGCAATTGAACAGGTAGGCATCGTCGGCGCAGGCCAGATGGGCAACGGCATCGCACATGTTTTTGCCTTGGCAGAATATGAGGTGCTGTTGACCGATATCAGCGAGGACGCCCTTGTGGCGGCACTCAATCTGATTGAGCGGAATATGGATCGGCAGGTCAGCAAAGAGCTGATCACCGCCGATCAGAAAGCCGCAGCCATGAAGCGCATCGGCACAACCCAAACGCTGACCGATCTGGGCAAGACGGACCTGATCATTGAGGCCGCAACCGAGCGCGAAACGATCAAAACCGCCATTTTCGAAGATCTGGTTCCTCACCTCAAACCCGACACGATCCTGACATCGAACACATCCTCCATCTCGATCACCCGCCTTGCGTCGCGCACGGATCGGCCCGAGAAATTCATGGGGTTCCATTTCATGAACCCGGTGCCGATCATGCAATTGGTCGAACTGATCCGCGGGATCGCAACTGATGAGCCTACGTTCAAAGCCTGCCACGCCGTCGTTGAACGTCTGGGCAAAACGTCAGCCACCGCCGAGGATTTCCCGGCCTTCATCGTCAACCGCATCCTGATGCCGATGATCAATGAGGCGATTTACACGCTCTACGAAGGGGTTGGTTCCGTTCAGTCGATTGATACGTCTCTGAAACTTGGGGCGAACCACCCGATGGGGCCGCTTGAGCTGGCGGACTTTATTGGTCTGGATACCTGCCTTGCGATCATGAACGTGCTGCATGATGGGCTGGCAGACACCAAATACCGCCCCTGCCCGCTGCTGACCAAATATGTCGAAGCCGGATGGCTGGGCCGCAAGTCGCAGCGGGGCTTCTACGACTACCGCGGCGAGGTTCCGGTGCCGACCCGTTAGTCTTTGAGGTTCAGCGTCTCTTCGCGCATCCAATCCATGCAGGCGCGCTGATCTTTCAACCGTTCCCTGACTTCTTCGTCATCAAATGGATGTCCTACGATCGGTTTTTGCGGCTTGCCACAGGCATTCACGATCTCATGGATCAGCAGGCTCTGGCGAAGGGTCGGCGAAATCTGGTTGGCAATCTGATACCAGCGCGAATTGGCACCGGGAAAAAACAACGGCACGACACGCGCGCCGGACATGCGGATCATCTTGGCGGTAAAGAGATTCCATTCGGCCTCAACCATTGGTCCGAACATGGTGTTCGATGACGCCACGACGCCCGAGGGGAAAACAGCGATGACGCCGCCATCGTTCAGGTGGGCCATCGCCTGACGGCGCATTTCGACCATCTTGGATTGCGCATCTTCCTCATGGGGAAACGGAACCGGGATCAAAAATTGGCCGGCGTCTTCGTCGATATCGGTCAGAAAAGCGCGGGTCAAAATACGATAATCGGTGCGGACGCGCCCAATAAGGTCGGCAAAAACCATTCCGTCGACCATCCCATGCGGATGGTTTGCCACGATCACGACCGGACCCGTTTTGGGGATGCGGTCAAGCTGCTCTTGCGGCGTAATCAGATCAATGCCCATCACGTCCAGCGCCCCGCGCCAGAATGCCTGACCGTGAAATTTGCCCTGCTTTTCGAATTTGCGGATCATCCGGATGATGTGGATTTTGCCGGTAAACCACTCAATCGTCTTGATAATGGTGCGCTTGACGGGGCTGTCGAATGTGTTCGAATAGGTCAGCGCGCCGCGGTCATAGACGCGGGGCTGTGCTTCGGTCATCGCCGGGGGTGCAGAGGCTTTGGGGGTCGTTTCGGTCAATCTGCTTGTCCTATTCGATCCACATATGCGTCAGTCGCCTTCACCAAACTTGTCGGCGACCAGGTTTTCAATCGCCGCCGCAAGCTCTTTCTCCTGCGGTCCGCTTGTCTCGACGTCAATAAAGGTTCCGATAGAAGCTGCCAACATCAAAAGACCCATGATACTGTCGCCGCCCGTCCGTTCACCGTCTTTGCTGACGATGGCATCCGCATCAAAGCTTTCGACGACCTCCACCAGCTTGGCAGAAGCGCGTGCGTGCAGCCCTTTGATGTTCTCTATCTTCAGGCGCATCTTGGTCATTGGGGAAGTCCACCATTGTGGCTGTTAATATACTTGTGCGCAGCCGCGATTGCGGCTTCGACAGCATCAGGCACGCTGGCGTTGCGTGATTTAGCCAGTTTGATCAGCATCGGCAGGTTGGCACCATAAAGGATGCGGCGGTTGTCAGGGCTACAGGCGCGCAAGGACAGATTGGTCGGCGACCCACCAAACATATCCGTCACAATCACGACGCCATCGCCGGTATCCACATCATCGGCAGCATCACAGATTTCGGTTTGCTTGGCTGCCCGATCATCCTCTGCACCGATCGCAATACTGACCATGCCAGGCTGAGGGCCAACAACATGCTCGACCGCCGCGTGATATTCCCGCGCCAACCCCCCATGAGCAACAATGACGATACCGATCAACCTACGTTTCCTTGCCCTGCTGTGCCGCGCGCCTCTCTAACTCGCGGTGTCGTTTAGATACATGCCAACCGTCTTGTGCAAGGGTTTCTGCCAATCGTTCGGTCATTGCGACCGAGCGGTGTTTGCCCCCCGTACAACCGAAGCCGATGGAAAGATGCGCCTTTCCTTCATCACGGTGCGCGGGCAGCAAAAGATCGACCAACCCTTTCACCTGTTCAAAAAATGCAGGAAACCTTGGGTCGGCCAAGACATAGGCCGCCACAGCCGCATCGCGCCCGTCCAGATTGCGCAGGTCTTCTTCCCAATGCGGGTTTCGCAAAAACCGGCAGTCCATCACGATATCCATGCCGCGCGGCAAGCCGCGTTTGTAGGAAAAGGAATGCAGCGTGACACCCAGCTTGCGCCCATCCCCTGTGCCAAACCACTGCTCCACTTCGGCTTTGGCGTCATGCGGAGACATGCCCGTGGTATCAATCAGCACATCGGCACGCGCCCTGATCGGGATCAGCAATTCACGTTCAGCCGAGATGCCCTCCAACGGCGAACCTGCGGGGGCAAGGGGATGCCTGCGCCGGGTTTCAGAATATCTGCGCACCAATTCTTCCTCGGCGGCATCCATATAGAGCACCTGTGCCGTCAGCGCGCCCTTTCCGGTGAGCCGGTCAATGGTGTCGATCAAGGCAGCCGTGCTGAAATCACGGTTACGCACATCAACACCCAAGGCCAAGGGCCGTGTGGGCGGTGGACCTTCCAGCAGGCGTGGCAGCAGCGACAACGGCAGATTGTCGATCACCTCATAGCCCAGATCCTCAAGCGCGTTGATCGCCGTTGACCGACCAGCACCAGACGGACCTGTCACCAGCACGACAGAGGCGGCTGCATTCATTGGGTCCTGACCGTATATGGTCATCTATCGCTCCAACCAGCTTTGAGGATTTGCAGAATGGCAGGTGCAAAGTGTGGTGCATCAATGCGGTAGATCAAGGGCAGATCACAGCCTTGTAAAGCGAATTGGCGGCGCGGCGGCAGGCGTTCCATCTCAACCTGGTCCAGGTCCACAACCAGGGCGACCCTTACATCGGCCTTATGCGCTGCACGCAAGATGCCGATCCCCCGCGCCTCGATCAATCCCTTGATCGTGCCGGGACAACCTGCATAAGCGGCGCCATCGCGCACCTGCACGCTGACGCGATCATCCGCGACCAAAGTGCAGCCAAGGGCCATGAGGGTCAGGGCCAAGGCGGACTTGCCAGTCCCGGACGCCCCAACGATCACGACCGCACGGTCACCCAATGACACACAAGCTGCGTGCAAGATATTGGGTTTGGTCATGTAAAATTGTCCTAGATCGGCAAACCAACAACGAAGCGGGCACCAAGCGGTTCAGAAGTGGGGTCTGCATCCGTGGGGCGGATGTTCTCGGCCCAGATCGCACCAGCGTGCGCTTCGACGATCTGTTTGGAAATCGCCAGCCCCAGCCCGGAGTTGTTGCCAAACTGGCCTTCGGGGCGCTCGGAATAGAAACGCTGAAAAACCTTGGTCAATGCATCGTCCGGAATGCCCGGCCCGGTGTCTTCAACGACGACAAGCACTCTGTTCTGACGGGTGCGCGCCCAAACGCGGATGGCATCGCCTTTTTCACAGAAAGAAATCGCATTGGTAATCAGGTTCACGAATACCTGCGCCATGCGCCCTTCCAGTCCTAAGACGATAATCTCGCCCTCTGGCAAATCGGCGACGAAATCGACGCCGCGCAGCTTGGCGTCCTTGCCCAAAAACTCGGCGATGTTGCCAAGCATCCTGATCAGATCAAAGCTCTCTTCTTCTTCCTTTACCAGTTCGCTATCAAGACGCGACGCGTTCGAAATATCACTGACCAACCGGTCAAGGCGTTTCACATCGTGCTCGATTACCTCAAGCAGACGTTCGCGTTGGTCGTCGCGTTTTGCGACCCGCATCGTGCCAACAGCCGAGCGGAGTGAGGCCAGCGGGTTCTTGATTTCATGCGCAACGTCAGCGGCAAATTGTTCATTGCCCTCGATCCGTTCGTAAAGCGCAGAAACCATACCACGCAGCGCTGTCGACAAGCGGCCAATTTCGTCAGGGCGCCCGCTGAGGTCAGGAATACGGACACGGCCAGGCGACATCTTGCGGGCATTCTTTTCCTGGCTAGCTTCGGCGGCAGTGGCCAGTTGTGCGAGCGGATTGGCAATCGTGGACGCAAGCACGAGGCTTAGGCCGATACTGACCAGAACGCCCACAAAGAAGAGGCGCAGGAACTGTTCGCGTTCACGGCTGACAAGGCTATCAACCTCACCGGCGGCCGTCGTCACTGCGATGACGCCAACTGCCACGCCATTGCGCATGATAGGCGTTGTCACGATAAAGCTCGTTGCACCATTGATTTGCGAGGCTTCCAACTGCGTCCCGTTTGCAATCGCCCGGCGCACGTTTTCCTGGGATAGCTGAATAAGGGCGCGCTCTTGGTTGATTTGGTCGTCGCCAAATGCACCCAGACTGATAAGCCCTTCCCAGATCGACACCAGCGAGTCCAATATGAACGTCCCACCGGTCTGCCTCTCAAGCTCTGCGACCTGACTGGGTGTCAGGCTGCCGCTGGCCCGGGCGACAAGCGTGGTATCGGGCGCAAACACCGAAACCTCGACACCGCCACGCAGATTGAGCCCTTCCAGCGTTGCCGTCGGGTTGATGCCATCCGCCGTGACCAGATTGACCGGGGCAATCGTCGGCAACTGCGCTTCAAAGACGTCGGCGATCAACTGCGCTTCGTTTACAAGGCCGTTTGCCCGCTGAAAGGCCAGACTGTCACGTGACGGGCTAAGGTAGAGCACCCCGGAAATCAGCATAAGCAAAGCGATAAGATTGAACGTCACGATCTTGCGGGCGATCGGAGAATGGCGCAGTGCAAGCAGCCGACTGCCGGGTATTTCATCGACCGCGATGTCGTCGGTCACAAGATCCGGATCGACCCAGTCATCACCCAAAACAAGATCGGGCGTACGCGCTGCGGCGCGCACGGACTTCAGGTCGCGTACGTCAATTTTCGGCGCAGCCGTCATGACTTACTCTTCGTTGTAGCGATACCCGATGCCATAAAGCGTCTCGATCGCAGAGAACTCATTATCTGTGTTCCGCATCTTTTTGCGCAAACGTTTGATGTGGCTATCGATCGTACGATCGTCCACATAGACCTGGTCATCATAGGCGACATCCATCAGCTGATCGCGGCTTTTGACAAAGCCGGGTCGCTGGGCCAATGCCTGCAACAACAAAAATTCCGTTACCGTAAGGGATACGTCTTTCCCTTTCCACTTTACTGCGTGACGAAGCGGGTCCATCACCAACTCACCGCGCACCATAACTTTGGTGTCCTCGGTTTCCTCAATCTCTTCACCGGCGAGGGCATCTTGTCTGCGCAAGAGCGCCCGGATTCGCTCCACCAGTAAACGCTGAGAAAATGGCTTTTTTACGTAATCATCAGCACCCATGCGCAGACCAAGGACTTCGTCGATCTCATCATCCTTGGACGTCAGGAAAATAACGGGCATCGCCGTCTTTTGCCGCAGGCGCTGCAATAAATCCATCCCGTCCATCCGTGGCATTTTGATGTCCAGAACAGCCATGTCGGGCATGCGTTTGTTGAATGCTTCAAGCGCGGAAAGACCATCGTTATAGGTCTCGACTTCAAACCCTTCAGCTTCCAGCGTCATGGAGACAGACGTGAGAATGTTCCTGTCATCGTCTACAAGTGCAATTCTCGACATCGTGAAACCTCTTCATAAGCAATGCGCGGCGCTCTTGTTGGCGCTGCCACCGACTTTTCAACGTTTTACCCAAGCGAATCAACACTTAACTCAAGCTTCGCCAAGGATTTGCCTTATTTGCGTTACTTTTGCCAATATGCCGCAGCACGCGCCGGACCGTTTCGGCAGCATCCCGCATTGGTTGCGCTAACATCGAAATGGTTGCGCTAACGAAGTGAAACTAGGGTATCGGGCTTTGAAAGCTTGGTGCTATGACAGGTTATCGCTGGCCGCGACGGCCATTTCAAAAAGGAGCGAACCCATGGACCAAGGTACGGTCAACCCGTCGATGAAACTTGAAGATCAAGGCATCACAGGGCTGGGTTATGTCTATTACAACCGCTCTGAAGCTGAACTACACGATGCCGCAGTCGCCGCTGGTGAAGGTGTCACAGGCAAGGGTGGCACTTTCCTTGTCACAACAGGCAAGCACACGGGCCGTTCGCCCAAGGACAAATTTGTCGTAAAGTCCGACGGCGTGAAGGACACGATCTGGTGGGAGAATAACCCGCCAATGGACCCCGCCAAGTTTGACGTCCTCTATGCCGACATGCTGGAGCATATGAAGGGTGGCACCTACAACGTGCAGGACCTGTTTGGTGGCGCGGACCCCGCGCATCGCCTGGATGTCCGCGTCGTTACCGAACTGGCTTGGCATGGGCTGTTCATCCGGCACTTGCTGCGCCGCCCCGAAGCCTCCGAGCTGGCCACTTTCGCGCCGGACTTTACCATCATCAACTGCCCGACCTTCAAGGCCGACCCTGAAAAGCACGGCTGCCGGTCCGAAACCGTGATCGCACTGAATTTCGAAAAGAAACTGATCCTGATCGGTGGCACCGAATACGCAGGCGAGAACAAGAAATCCGTGTTCACGCTGCTGAATTACCTTCTGCCCGAAAAAGGCATCATGCCGATGCACTGCTCGGCCAACCACGCGCCGGGCAACCCGGTCGATACCGCGGTGTTCTTTGGTCTGTCCGGCACCGGTAAAACCACGCTGTCGGCAGACCCAACCCGGGTGCTGATCGGCGATGACGAACACGGCTGGTCCGAACGCGGTACTTTCAACTTCGAAGGCGGTTGCTATGCCAAGACCATCGGTCTGGACCCGGCGGCGGAACCAGAGATCTATGCCACATGTGCGATGCCCCATACGGTGATCGAAAACATGGTGTTCGATCCGGACACCCTTGAGTTGGATTTTGAGGACGACAGCCTGACGGCGAACATGCGTTGCGCCTATCCGCTGAACTACATCTCAAACGCATCGGAAACCGCATTGGGTGGGCATCCCAAAAACATCATCATGCTGACCTGCGACGCCTTCGGCGTTCTGCCCCCCATCGCGCGGCTGACACCGGCGCAGGCCATGTACCACTTCCTATCCGGGTTCACCTCAAAGGTCGCTGGCACCGAGCGTGGCGTGACCGAGCCCGAACCAACGTTCAGCACGTGTTTTGGCGCGCCCTTCATGCCGCGTAGACCAGAAGTCTATGGCAACCTGCTGCGTACCAAGATCGCAAGCCACGGTGCAACCTGCTGGCTGGTCAACACCGGCTGGACCGGCGGCGCTTATGGCACCGGATCGCGGATGCCGATCAAGGCGACCCGTGCGCTGCTGTCTGCCGCACTTGATGGCACGCTGATCGAAAGCACCTTCCGCAAGGACGTGCATTTCGGTTTCGAAGTGCCCATTTCGGTCGATGGTGTTGATGATGGGCTCTTGAACCCCCGCGATACCTGGGCGGACAAAGCCGGTTACGATGCACAGGCTGCCAAGCTGGTGTCGATGTTCAGCGATAACTTTGAAAAATATGTTCCTTTCATCGACGATGACGTCAAAGCGGCAGCGATCGGGTGATTGCGTGTAAGGTGGATCTTGATCCACCTTACATCCCAAGACCATTGCGCAATGTAGACAAACCGGATTTCATACCTACCTGTCAGGTATGAAATCATCTTTCGCGCTCACCACCGCATTCTACCTTTCGGTCGCTCCGGCCTGGGCCGATCTGGCCGCGTCACCCGCCATCGCCTCGTTGGAAGCGGGTGTCGTTTGCGCGCCCCCGCCTGTAGGTTCCAGACCGGCTCCCGATACACTGGCGGGTGTCACTCATATTATTGCGGAAGAACCGGATTTCGTTACCAACGCACGCCGCGTGCCTGCGGTTCTGGACATCGGTTTTGGCGTCAAAGCGCAATCGGTAAACCCGGATGGGGCCGCACCTGTGACGGTTCTGATCACCCATCCCGAAATGGGTCAAACCGACGTCACCGAACAGTCCTTCGTGACCTCGATCAGCGGCAGTGATCCATCTTTGACATTCTATCAATTCGACTATGCCTATGAGATGGTACTGGGCACCTGGGAATTCACGGCCATGTCCGGTGATGAAATTCTCTACTCCGTCAGCTTTGAGGTGGTCGACCCCCGGCTGGTGCCGGAACTGGCGGATGTCTGCGGGTATCAGGAGCTTTTGTCCTAACCCATCAAACCCCGGCGGATCAGGTTGGCCCCTGCAATGATCAGCACCCACAGGGTCACCTTGCGGAACCTGTCCTGATCAAACCGGTCGCCCAGACGAAACCCCAGCCACATTCCAAGAAGCGCCGGTACGACTAAAGCGGCTGAAAACCCCCATGTCTGCGCATTCAGGATACCGGACTTCAAATGCCCCACCAAAAGCATGACTGAGCCAAGCCCATAAATGACCCCTTGCACCGACATCTGTTTGTTGCGCGGAGTATTCAGGGCAAGCAGGTACAGAACGGTCGGCGGACCCCATGTCCCTGCCAAACCACCCAGAACACCGGCCAGCCCCCCTGCCGTCCATTCAAAGGGCCTGCGCCACCGGGCCGTGATCTGCGGACGCCAGCCAATCAGTTGAATGGCGCACAACCCAACGACCGGCACGCCAAGCACGACAAACATCACATCACTTGGAATGCTGCGGACGAACTGTGCCGCGACAAGGATCATGACGCAGACCACCAGGATATATCGCCAATGCTCCTTCAGCGCCTCTTGCGCATGGTCCACACCGGCCCGCGCCACTTGCAACCCATTGCTGATCACAATTGGAATAACGATGCCCGCCACTACCAATTCCGGCGGGATCAAAATGCCCATCCCCGAAATCATGATCAGCGGCATTGCAAACCCAACGGCACCTTTGACAAATCCGCCCAGCAGTGTCACCGCAAAGGCAAAGGCAAAGATCGCGGGCGTTATGAGTGGTGAAAACTCGGGCATGGCCTGTCTTACGATATTGGACAGCACATGCCAGCGTGAAATCGGGTGCGACACTTTTGTGCGTATGACACTATCACCACGAATAATTATTGCGCTGCACCTGCAAAGTGATTATCTCTGCATCTGCAAATTGATAGGAGTGGCGAAATGGCACATGATGGTCAGGACATGACGATGAAGCAAAACCCTGTTCTGGCGGATCTGTTGTCGCTGACTGCTGCTGCCCTTCCGGCTGTGGACGATATCGTCAGCCGTGCCAAAGAGGCCGTGCGCGCCGTTGTGACCGACAACGATCGCGTATCGGGCAAACTGATCGAAGAGAACCAGACGGCAGCCCATGGTCTTGCTTGGCTTGCGACATATGCACAGTCTTTGCAGCAGATGCAGCACTGGGCCGAACGCCTGCAAGCAGACGGAAAATTTGGCGAGATTGAACAACTGATCCACCAGATCGCGTTCGGCGAATACCTCTGGCAGATTTACGGC
>CBDTVH010000009.1:0-15304 GCA_965363665.1 uncultured Yoonia sp.
TTTGGCTCTCCTTGGGTGTTGACAGAAACCGTAACGTAAATTACGGATATAAACAACCGTAATCACAATTACACTTTTGGAGATTGAGAATGCCAAACGATCACCCCGCCATCGCAGCCCTGTCTGCACTCATACTGTTACAACTGGTCATGCTGTCCGCGCTCTATGCTGGCATCGCGCCCCATCCCCCTGTCGCAACACCGCTGTTCGGGATGGCTCCCTTCCTTGCTGCGTCATTTGCGGTCGCTTTTTCGGCCATCCTGCTAGGTCCGCTAAGTGGCAAGGCCGGCCGTATTCTCAGTGGTCTTGCGGTTGTCCTCGCCTTGGTTTCGTTCGGACCGCAGAAGTATTTTGATGCGCAGTTCGCATTGATCTGGCCTGCGGTCATATCAGGCCAGATCGCCTCTATTGTTGTGCTGGTTCAGATCTTCGGGTCAGCCCGCGCGCCGCAACTGACCGCAACGTAAGCACAGGACGCAAAACAATGGATGTCACACTTATCTCTTTCGCCTTTGTGGCATTGGTCACAACCGGCACCCCCGGCCCTACCGTTCTGCTGGCGCTGACCAACGGGTCCCGCTACGGCCTGCGTCCAGCGGGAAGCGGGATCATGGGTGCAGCCTTGTCCGACATTGTCCTGATCACCTGCGCAGCCCTTGGTCTTGGCGCGGTTCTGGCTACATCTGCGTTCTGGTTCGGTGTCGTGAAATGGATCGGCGTCGCTTATCTGGCGTGGCTCGGTATCCGGATGTTGCGCACTGCAGGCCATTTCCACGCAACATTGGACAACGCGAAAACCGAGCTGGGCGGCGCGGAGGGAACGCCACGGCTGATCTTTCAGAAAAGCTTCTTTGTCGCGGTCACAAATCCAAAGGGGTATTTATTCTTTGCGGCGTTTTTACCGCAATTCATTGACCCTGCGCAGCCCTTGGTTGCCCAATATGCGACGCTTGCGTTGATTTTTGTGTCGGTCGATATTGCAGTGATGGTGGTTTACGCCCTGCTGGGGTCACAAGCGATGCGGTTCTTGCAGCAAAAAGGAGCGATGTGGCTGGAGCGCGGCTGCGGGGTCACGCTGATCGTGCTGGCTGCTGCCCTTGCAAACTATCGACGCGCTGTTGCTTGATCTGGCGGCGCGCGCCCGGTGGGAAAGCGTATTTTGTTGTCCGCCGGCGTGTCAGCGTCCAGATGCCAAAGCTGCACCGATAAGTTTCACACAGCGCTTTCCCGCCGCACGTCCTCTCTATGGCCCCGCCGGGTTTGGGGATAACCCGGTCGGTTTGCTCGATCAGCGCGCAGAAGGCGCTCTCGGGTTGCACACGGCGCCCATTAACCTATTGAAACCATGAAAAACTGTTCCATCTATCATCACTCCGAAGATCAATACAACGTATTGTTTCATAGTGAATAATTTCGATTGGCCAAACAACTGACAGCGATTATCACGACGCTGCACCACGTCCCGGTATCCCCAAATTTGCCGATCTACGACGATACACTGGACACACAGCGCACACGAAAATGGCCTCCACCGCCAACCCCTGTGCAGTGCGCGATTTTGGCACGGAAGCACGGGTTCTTGAAACAAACGCACGCGTAAGCGTGTCACTTACATTGAAAATTGGCGCACCCGAGAGGATTCGAACCTCTGGCCTCTGCCTTCGGAGGGCAGCGCTCTATCCAGCTGAGCTACGGGTGCGTGACATGGTCTATAACTGGGCGCCCTGCCCCTCGCAACGGTATTGCGCGCAGTTATGCAAAAAGATCGTGGCAAAGTTCCAGTGCGTCGATCAGGATATCGACCTCATCGGTGGTATTGTAGACCCCGAATGACGCGCGACAGGTGGCGCCGACGCCCATGTGTTCCATCAACGGCATCGCACAATGGGTACCTGCGCGTACCGCGACACCCTTTTTGTCCAGCACGGTGGAAATGTCATGCGCATGTGCCGCACCTTCAAGCGTGAACGAAAAGATCGCGCCTTTCGTGGCGGATTGACCCTGCACGCTGAGCCAGTTCAGCCCACCCAGACGGTCGCGGGCGTAATCGCGCAGGCCTTGTTCGTGCTGGGCGATCTGATCCATGCCGATATCCATCATGTATTCAAGCGCCGCGCCCAGGCCAATGGTTTGCACGATACCGGGTGTGCCCGCTTCAAATTTCATCGGCGGGTCGTTCCAGGTGACGGTATCACGCGTCACATCGCGGATCATGTCACCGCCGCCCATGAAGGGGCGCATTTCGGCCATACGATCCTTGGCGACATAAATCGCACCAGAGCCCGAAGGCCCGTAAAGCTTGTGTCCGGTGATGGCGTAGAAATCGCAACCGATATCGGACACATCCACCGGCATGTGCACGGCGGACTGGCTGCCGTCGACCAGAACCGGCACACCTTTGGCATGCGCGCCAGCCGTGATCGCCTTGACATCAACAACAGTGCCCAGAACGTTCGACATATGGGTGATCGCGACCAGCTTGGTCTTGGGACCGATGGCGTCAATCACCTTTTGCGGGTCCAGATCACCATTGGCATCCACATCGACCCATTTGATGACGACACCTTGCCGTTCGCGCAGGAAATGCCAGGGCACGATATTGGCGTGGTGTTCCATGATCGACAGGACGATCTCATCGCCTGCTTGCATACGCGGCATGGCCCAGCCGTAAGCAACCATGTTGATGCCTTCGGTCGTGCCGGAGTTCATGATGATATCATTCTCGGACGGGGCGTTCAGAAAACGCGCAATGATCCCGCGCACGCCTTCATACCGTTCGGTCGACAGATTGCTGAGATAGTGCAGACCACGGTGCACGTTAGCGTATTCTTCGCCGTAACCGCGCGTAACCGCATCAATCACCACCTGCGGTTTTTGCGCAGACGCGCCGTTATCAAGATACACCAGCGGCTTGCCGTTTACCTGCCGCGACAGGATGGGAAAGTCGCCACGGATCTTTTCAATATCAAGGCTCATGCAGTTCCTCCTGTGGGGCCGACGCCCAGAATAGCGAGTGCAATGCCTGCCAGCAGTGCGGTCCCCAGCAATGCCACGAACACCGCGACAAATGCTTTTCCAAGATTGTTAAATCCATGCAGGACATTGATGAAATTCAGAAAACACCAGATCAGTGCACCCAATGACAGCAACCCGAAGATTGAGCCCAGAACCGGGCTGATCAGCACCAACACCACCTGTATCGCCTCAAGCGTCAGGCTGACGGACTGAAACCAGACAAGGATCGCCAGCGATCCGTCCAAGGTTCCTTCGCCGCCAAGGATCTTGCCCGCGTAGTAAATGCCAAACACAAACAGCGCAAAGAAGATGCCGATAATCGCCGCAAAGCCAAACGGCGACAGGGCGAACGCCTGCTCTTGAAAGGCCACGGGTGCCGGCGAAATCAGCTGCAACAGCACGACCAAGATCACGTTCAGCACCGCAACAAGTGCCAGACCCGTCCACAACGCGTTGCGCGGGACGTTCATGTTGATCACTTTGCGTGCACTGTCTGACGGCTCCATGATGCTGGTCCAGACGGCGCGCATCCATGTTTGAAAATCAACGGTCATGGTCTGCTTTCTGCCTCGCGCAAGCTTTGAACCCATATCAATAGAAACACAACCGCACCGATGCCACCCACCAGCACGGCCTGGCTGCCCGGCCCGATCAGGCCACGCACAAGCCCGTAGAACAAAAACAAAGGCGAGGTCGCCAGCAGTGTCCAGAACAGCGCCAGCCGTGCGGCATACCAACTGCCCTTGCCCCCAAACAGTTTGGCGACCAGATGCGACAGTGCCGCGATGCCATACATGAACAGCGGCAGTACGATGACCGAGGCAAAGAATGTGTAGGTCATCATGCCTTCAAAGTTCATTTCAGGCGGCCACGGTGACGGTTCAAACCCTTCGGCCACACGGCGCAATCGCGGCCATTGCGCCACGAAAATCAGAAAACAGCTGACCATCAGGTAAACAATCGCCCGATCCTCGCGTCGGCCCTGCGCCAGCAGGTCACGCATGACCTGACGCGGTCTGCGCCAGGTCCGGACTATATCGGTTGTGACAGGCATTACCCGCGCCGCGACAGCCAGCCTTCCAGCCGGTCCCGCAGTTCTTCGGCCAAGCCTTCGTCCGCGATCTCTTCCAGTGCTTCGGCAAGGAAAGACAGGGTCAAAAGGTTGCGTGCGTCGTGCAAGGGCACACCGCGCGACCGCAAGTAGAACAAAGCTGTCTCATCAATCGCGCCCGAGGTCGACCCGTGCGAACAGGCCACATCATCGGCGTAAATCTCAAGCTCTGGCTTGGCCAGGAACTGACTGTCCTCATCAAGCAGCAGTGATTGGCTGATCTGATAGCCATCGGTTTTTTGTGCCCCGGCCTTGACCAAAATCTTACCCTGAAAAACGCCCGTCGCCCCGTTGCGCAGCACCTTCTTGAACACCTGACGGCTTTCGCAATTCACCGCATCATGGGTGACAAAGACGGTATCGTCGTGATGAAAATCACGACCGTCACCAACGCATGCACCAGCAACATGGGCCACCGCGTCGTCACCGACGATTTCCAGTATACACTCGTTGCGCGTCAGAACGCCGTTGAAGGTCAGCGTGAATGATTTGAAGGTGGAATTGGCTGCAATCCTTGCAAAACAATGCGTTATCGCGCGACGTTCATGGTCGCGGCCTTGCGCGCACACGTGGTTGAAGGTGCCGCCCTCGGCCACTTCAACTTCCAACTGCTTGGAAAAACGCGCCGCAGCCGGACCGGTTTCCAGCAATGTAACGTCTGCACCCGCCTCGACCTTGATCACATTGTGCAGGATCGCGTCCGACGACACGTCCTTGTGCAAATAAATGAAGTTGATCGGCTTTGACGCCTGACCGGTGACGCGCACGACGACACCATCGGTCGCCAGTGCTGTATTCAGCGCCGCAAGCGGGCGTTCAACGGGCTTCTGGCCGCGCGCTTCCAGTACGCCATAAATGTCTTTGGCCCAGTGAATATCGGTTGCCATCGCATCAGACAGCCTCTCGATTTCCATGCCTTCCGCGCTCAGATCATCCGAGGCATCGGCATCGAAAACGCCATCAACGAAAACGATCTTGACGCGGTCCACCGCATCAAACAGCGGCCCCTCATCATTGTGAAAAACTGCGGCCTCCGGTGCGTCTGCAACGGTTAGCGATGCAGGATCGGTATATTTCCAATACTCATCGCGTTTTGTCGGCAGGCCCATCTGGCGCACGCGCGCCAAGGCATCCGCACGCGCCGCATTACCCCAGGCCGCCCCCTGCGGCAGATCCACATCGGCCAATCGCGCCTCGGTGGTGTCGATTTTCAGCTTTGCCAGCGCCATCAGGCCACCTCTGCCAGAATGTCGGCGTAACCGTTGTTTTCCACCTCAAGCGCAAGTTCCGGGCCACCTGATTTCACGATGCGGCCATCCGCCATGATGTGCACGATGTCGGGCCTGATATGGTCAAGCAGACGCTGGTAGTGGGTGATCACAAGGAACGAACGGCCCTCGGACCGCAGGGCATTCACGCCCTCGGCCACCAGTTTCATCGCATCGACGTCCAGACCGGAATCCGTTTCATCAAGGATGCACATCTTTGGCTCCAGCATCGCCATCTGCAGGATTTCGTTGCGCTTTTTCTCGCCACCGGAAAAGCCGACATTGACAGGACGCTTCAGCATTTCCGCGTCGATTTTCAGGCTTTTGGCTTTGGCGCGCACTTCTTTGAGGAAATCACCCGCGCTCAGCTCTTCTTCACCACGCACCTTGCGCTGCGCGTTCACAGCGGTGCGCAGGAAGGTCATGTTGCCCACACCGGGAATTTCAACCGGGTACTGGAACGCAAGAAACAGGCCGGCCGCCGCACGCTCTTCCGGTTCCATGTCCAACAGGTCTTCACCTTCAAGTTTGGCGGATCCTGCCGTCACCACGTACCCGTCCTTGCCGGACAGAACATAAGACAGCGTTGATTTGCCGGACCCGTTTGGCCCCATGATCGCATGTACTGTTCCGGGCGCGATCTTCAGATCGACACCTTTCAGGATTTGCTTGTCTTCTTCTTCCAGTTTGACCTCTAGGCCTTTGATTTCCAACATGAGTTTCTCCTAAAGATAAGTGCGGGCGACAACGCAAGGCACCCCGAAGCGGAGCGTTCCGCCGGGGCACGTGCCGCGCATTGAGATAAGGTTCAGAGTCCGAAGACGGTTCCGCGATACACGATTGAATTCTGCGTCGTCATTTCCATGACTTCTGCGACGTGTTCGGCGGTGTAGATCTAGGCCATCTGCCCCGGCCAGCGCCAGATCAGGTTGTGTCCCGCCGTCAGCATAAGGGCGATCCCGGCAATCTGGCCGATCCGCTCCAGAACACCGCGGCGACCCAAAAGCGTCGAAAGCAGGATCATGGCCCAGAACGCCATGACCAGTTCCAGAAACAAAATTGTATCGCTCTCTCCGGACAGTCCGAAGTACCGGATGCGGACGACCTCTGCGAACAAAAGCGCCAGTGCGCCAATGATCATCGAAACGATGAACTTGCCCAGAATCGCCTCTTCGTCGGGATCTTTCTTGACCTTGCTCAGGATTTTGTCGCGCGGCACACGCTTGGGGATATGCATGCCAAGATCGGGATCGTAATACGACTTGTTGCGCGGATTTTGGATGTTCTTCACCCTTGCGCGGAAGTCGTTGATATCCTGTTTCGCGGCACCCATTGGTCACCATCCCATCAACTGCTTTATCAATGCTTAATCGCATTGAACTTGGGCAATAAATGGGCCGCGGCGTGACAGGGACGCGACAATTATGCAGATCACAACAGCGCACGATCAGCCGACAGAGCCTTCCAGCGAAATCGCGACCAGCGCCTGCGCTTCCATCGCAAACTCCATTGGCAGTGCCTGCAACACTTCTTTGCAGAATCCATTCACGACAAGTGCGACCGCCTCTTCCTCATCCATCCCGCGCGAGCGGCAGTAGAAAAGCTGATCATCGTCCACCTTAGATGTGGTCGCTTCGTGTTCGACACGCGACGAATTGTTGCGCACCTCGATGTAAGGCACCGTGTGCGCCCCGCATTTGTCGCCAATCAGCAAGCTGTCGCATTGAGTATAATTGCGCGATTCCTTGGCCTTGGGGTGCATCGACACCAATCCACGGTAGGTATTCTGCGCCCTTCCGGCCGAAATTCCCTTGGACACAATCCGCGATTTCGTGTTCTTGCCCAAATGCACCATCTTCGTGCCGGTATCGGCCTGCTGCATGTTGTTGGCAATCGCGATGGAATAAAACTCGCCCTGGCTGTCGTCACCGCGCAAAATGCAGCTTGGATACTTCCAGGTCACGGCAGAACCCGTTTCCACTTGCGTCCACATCACCTTGGCACGATCACCACGGCAATCCGCGCGCTTGGTCACGAAGTTATAGATACCGCCAACGCCGTTCTCGTCACCGGGGTACCAGTTTTGAACGGTCGAATACTTCACCTCGGCATCTTCCTCGACGATGATCTCGACCACTGCGGCGTGAAGCTGCGCCACATCACGCTTGGGCGCTGTACAGCCCTCCAGGTAGGACACATACGATCCCTTGTCGGCAATGATCAGCGTCCGCTCGAACTGGCCGGTATTCTCGGCATTGATGCGGAAATAGGTGCTCAGCTCCATCGGGCAGCGCACGCCCGGCGGGATGTAGACGAAAGAACCGTCTGAAAAGACAGCCGAATTCAGCGTGGCATAAAAGTTGTCAGACGGCGGCACCACCGTGCCAAGATACTTCTTCACCAGCTCGGGGTGCTTTTCAATCGCTTCCGAAATCGAACAGAAGATGACACCGGCCTTTTCTAGCTCGGCCTGAAAGGTCGTACCGACGGAAACACTATCAAACACCGCATCAACAGCCACCTTGCGGCCCTCGGCGGGAATATTCTCGGCGCCCTCGACACCGGCCAGAATAGCCTGCTCTTTCAACGGAATACCCAGCTTGGCGTAGGTCGCCAGCAGCTTGGGATCAACGTCATCCAGCGACTTGGGCTTCTCTTCCATGCTCTTGGGGCGGGCGTAGTAATAGATATCCTGAAAATCAATGTCGGGATAGCTGACCATCGCCCAGTTCGGCACGGTCATGCCTTTCCAGCGCTGAAACGCCTGGAGGCGCCACTCGGTCATCCATTCGGGCTCTTCGTTCTTGTCGGAGATCAGCCGCACGATATCGGGGTTCACGCCCTTGGGGGCGTAATCCATCTCGATCTCGGTTTCCCAGCCGTATTTGTAATTGCCCGAGAGTTCCTTGACCGCATCCACAGTGTCCTGATCAACGCCTTCTTTGACCTCAACGGTATCCAAAGCTGTCATCTTGTCATCCTCTCAAGCGGCCCTGCGCCGCGCTCTTTTTTCGCTCCAGGCCTGCACAAAGCGCATGACCTCATCCTCAGTCGTGTCGATGCCCAGTGACACGCGAATTGCGCTTGATGCCACCTCATCGTCTAATCCCAGCGCTTGCAGCACCCGGCTGGTCTTGACCTTGCCGCTGGAACAGGCAGAGCCTGCCGAAACCGCAAAACCCGCCAGATCCATCGCCATCACCTGTGTTTCACCTTTCCACCCCGGTGAGGCGAAACAACTGGTATTCGGAAGGCGTTCAAGACCTTTCCCGACAAAAATAGTACTCTTTTCGGCAGCCTCAATGGCTGTTTCTAGAATATTTCTAAGTTTGGCAACCCGGTCCCATTTTCCAGCCGCCAGATCGGCCTGTGCCGCAGCGGCGGCGGCCCCCATTCCGGCAATGGCAATCACATTTTCAGTGCCGGACCGACGCCCCATTTCCTGTCCGCCGCCCTTGATTTGTGCAGCAATATCAGTGCCTTGCGGAAAGATCAGCGCACCCACACCTTTCGGGCCGCCAAATTTGTGTGCGGACAGAAACACCATGCCCACACCAGACCATGAAAAAGCAAACGGCACTTTGCCGAACCCTTGGGTGATGTCACTGACCGCCAATCCCCGCGGCAAGGCCTGCACAATGCCCGTCTCAGAGTTCGCCAATTGCACGGTCGACGCGGCTGGATCATCCACTTGAACAGCGCCATCAACCACCGCCAAGGACGGGTCAACCCAGGCATGGACCGCATCATGCTCAATCGGGGCCGCCTTCAACCCAGCACCCGCCAAAGCCAACGCCGCGGCCTCCGTCGCACCCGATGTAAACACAACATCCGCACCAGAGGCGCCTACAGCCTCGGCAATCTGCGCCCGCGCCGTCTCGACAATCCCTTTCGCCGCACGGCCTTCGGCATGCACAGATGACGGATTGCCGACAACATCCATCGCCGCGATCATCGCGTCTCGGGCTTCCGCCCGCAAAGGCGTGGTCGCGTTATGATCCAGATAAGCTCTCTTCATCTTGGCACAAAAACTCCGGGGGAGGCCGCAGGCCGGGGGCAGCGCCCCCTACGACGTTTCATCCACCACCTCGAACAATGCAGGCACAGCCGGGCATGGCGCCAATTCATTGCTCACCACGTCCGACAACCGCGCCTGATGCAAAAACACATAGACATGGGCACTTAACCCTTCCCACAAGCGGTTGGTCATCGACTGCGCACGCGAGCCAGAGGTGGCCCCCGACGCCCCTGCCCCTTTGTGCATTGCTGATACGGTCTCATCCACCGCACCCAAAATCTCGGCCACGCGAATGTCGGACGCCGGCCGCGCCAAACGATACCCACCGCCCGGACC
The DNA here is from genome assembly GCA_965363665.1 of uncultured Yoonia sp. Lineage (GTDB taxonomy): Bacteria > Pseudomonadota > Alphaproteobacteria > Rhodobacterales > Rhodobacteraceae > Yoonia. The sequence goes on from CBDTVH010000009.1 coordinate 9,749, forward strand.
CCGCACCGAATCCACCAGCCCCGCACGGCGCAACTTGACGAAAAGCTGCTCCAGATAGGGCAATGAGATATCCTGACGCTTGGAAATCTCGGTCAGATTCACCAGCGCATCGCCCTCTTGCAGCGCAAGATCAGCCAAAGCGACCATCGCATAACGGCCCTTGGTGCTTAGTTTCATTGGCTTTCCCCCGGAAAACAGGTGCAATTACATTGACGGCACGGCACAGCGTCATTACTTCAGGCAGACCACGACAGCACGGGCCTTACGCCCTAGTTTAGAATCTTTCTAAGGTGTCCGAGCATTTTCGTCAAGAATGCGCCCGCCACCTACAGCAGTAACGGAAATACCTATGCCCGAAGTCATCTTTCCCGGACCCGAAGGACGCCTTGAAGGGCGCTACCACCCGCAAAAGGACCGGGACGCGCCGATTGCGATCGTGCTGCACCCGCACCCGCAGTTTGGCGGGACGATGAACAACCGGGTCGTATATAACCTGCACTATGCGTTCTATAACATGGGTTTCACCGTGCTGCGCTTCAACTTCCGCGGCGTGGGCCGTAGCCAGGGTGAATATGATCAAGGTGTTGGCGAATTGTCTGACGCGGCTTCCGCCCTCGACTATCTGCAATCCATGAATAACAACGCCAAACATTGCTGGGTCGCAGGCTTCTCATTCGGCGCGTGGATCGGCATGCAGCTTTTGATGCGCCGGCCTGAAATCACGGGCTTCATCTCGGTCAGCCCACCGGCCAATATGTATGATTTCAGCTTTCTCGCCCCCTGCCCGTCATCCGGCCTGATCATCAACGGCTCAAACGACCGGGTCGCACCGCCTGCCGACACCGTCAACCTTGTGAACAAACTGCACGAGCAAAAGGGTATCACGATCACCCATGACGAAATGGAAGGGGCCGGGCACTTTTTTGAGGATCCGCATATGGACCCGATGATCGACACGGTCCGCACATACGTCCGCCGCCGCCTGACAGAGACGACGCGCTGACCATGGCTGATAGCTATGTCGAAACAGTCGCTGGCGAACTTGCCGATCTGGCCCTCGCGGATGCCCAAGCCACCGGGGACGAAAAGATCGTCGACATGATTGGCGAAATCCTCGGCTCATCGTCGCAAACCCTGCAAGAGGCGTTTCTGACCGCAGTGCGCGTGCGCCGTGCGGAAACCCGGGCGCGCGAGTTGTTGGCCAAACGTGCTGGCACGCCGGTCAAGGTGAAGTCCCGGCTTCTTGGCGATGAGGACGCGCAGCAAACGCACGATGATGACGCTGTCGCGGCTGCGGATGACACGGCCCCCGCGCCTGAAGCACCGGAACCGAAAGACGAACCGCAATCCAAAGAAGACGCAGCATTCGCCGATGTGCTGAATACCCTGGATGAATTCCTGCAATCCGATGGATCGGACGCGGCAGAAGACACGTCGATCAAGCCATCGCGCCCGTCGCGCAAATAAAGGGCTGCGGTAATGTCGCGCATTGATGCACAGCTGGCCTTTCTGACGGAAGCTGACAAACTCAAGACGGTCCTGCGCGGCACGACGCTCTGCGACGCATCACGGCGGGAAAACTCGGGAGAGCATAGCTGGCATATCGCGCTCTATGCGATGGTCATGGCCGAACATGCGCACCGGCCCGTCAACATCGACCGTGTGATCAGGATGCTGCTGATCCATGACATCGTCGAAATCGACGCAGGCGACAATCCGATCCACGGCGATCATGACCCGGCCGAAATGGAAGCCATTGAACAGGCCGCCGCCGACCGGATCTTTGGAATGTTGCCTGACGATCAGGAAACGGCGTTCCGCAGGCTTTGGGAAGAATTCGAAGCGGCTGAGACCGATGACGCCATCTTTGCCAAATCCATCGACCGGGTACAGCCCGTGGTCTCAAACCTGGAAACCGATGGCGGCACTTGGCCCGCATACAAGGTCACGGCACATCAGCTTCAAACCCGCGTCGGCGTAAAGGTCGAAAAGGGCGCCCCCGTGATCTGGGCGGCGTTGAAAGCGCGGATTGACGATTGGTTCACCAAGAACGTGTCATAAAAACGGATATTGCCGGTGGTCAGGCAGACAACCGCTAAACCAGTGAACACGCGCAATTGATCCACCACGGACACGGCGTTATCCGCGATTACCCCTATACAAACCACGACCACAGGCGTAGGGCGCAGGCTTACGCCGCCAGAAAGCCCAGTTATGATCACGACCCTCGCCGATGCCCTTGCCAAACAAGGCTATACCGACCTGACACCAGTCCAGGAGGCGGTGACTGACGACGCGCTCGTCGGTCAGGACCTTCTGGTGTCGGCGCAAACGGGGTCTGGTAAAACAGTCGGCTTCGGGCTTGCAATCGGCCCCACGATTTTGGCCGACGACGGCACATTCGGCCCCGCGGGCCGTCCTCTGGCGCTGATCATCGCGCCCACGCGCGAACTGGCCTTGCAGGTCAAACGCGAATTGCAGTGGCTTTATGCGGGCGCGGGTGCGACGCTTGCCTCTTGTGTCGGTGGCATGGATTTCCGCGACGAACGGCGCAGTCTGGAACGCGGCGCGCATATCGTCGTGGCCACACCGGGCCGTCTGCGCGACCACATCATGCGCGGCACCATTGATCTGTCTGATATCAAGGCGGTCGTTCTGGACGAAGCCGACGAAATGCTTGATCTGGGTTTCCGCGAAGACCTTGAATTCATCCTTGGCGAAGCGCCACCGGACCGCCGCACCCTGATGTTCTCGGCGACCGTGCCGCCGATGATCGCAACCCTTGCCAAGTCCTATCAAAAGGACGCTGTGCGCATCGCGACGGCGAGCAAGGAAAAGCAGCACAGCGACATTGAATACCGCGCCCTGTCCGTCGCAAACCATGATGCTGACGCGGCCATCGTCAACGTGCTGCGCTATTACGATGCGCCCAACGCCATCGTCTTTGCCAATACCCGCGCGATGGTCACGCGGCTGACCACCCGGCTGTCGAACCGGGGCTTTTCGGTCGTGGCCCTGTCCGGCGAGCTGACCCAATCGGAACGCTCCAACGCGCTGCAAGCCATGCGCGACGGGCGCGCCAAGGTCTGTGTGGCGACAGATGTTGCGGCACGCGGCATCGACCTGCCCAACCTTGAGTTGGTGATCCACGCCGAACTGCCGACCAACGCCGAAACGCTGCTGCACCGCTCGGGCCGGACGGGACGCGCCGGGCGCAAGGGTATTTCGGCAATGATCGTGCCCGCCAAGATGAAGCGGCGCGGCGAAAACCTTCTCAAATGGGGCAAACTGACAGCGACTTGGGCCACACCACCCACCGCCGAAGAGGTACAGGCCCGCGACGAAGAACGCCTGCTGACGGATGAGGTGTGGTCCGCCGATTTCACCGAAGAGGAACAGGCCTTCGCCGCACGTCTGCTGGACCAGCACGATGCTGCGAAAATCGCCGCCGCCTACCTGCGCCTTTACGCAGGCAAGCAATCGGCGCCCGAATTCATCTCTGAATACAAGGACGGCCCCGCCGCGAAAGAACGCGCGCCGCGTGAGGCGAAATCCTTTGGTCCGTCCAAATGGTTCAGCGTCGATATCGGGCGCGAAGGCAAGGCCGAAGCGCGTTGGCTTTTGCCGATGATCTGCAAAGCAGGCGGGATCACAAAGAACGAAATCGGCGCGATCCGTATTCAGCCGAACGAAACATTCATCGAAATCTCGGCCCCCGCCGTCCCCGGTTTTCTCAAATCCGTCGGCAGCGATATGAAGCTGGAAAACCAGGGCACGCTGACAGCCCTTGATGGCGCTCCACAACTTGGCGAACGCGGACCACGCAAGACCAAGCGTGATTATGATGACAGTCCAAAGCGCGGGCCCAAGCGCGACCATGGCGACAAACCCGCGCGCGATGCGAAACCAAAACGGCACGCGCCGCGCGATCAGGCGCCTCCTCCACCATCGCAGCAGGATAGCATCCCTGCCATTCAACCGATCCCCGGTGCCGCAGATGACCACAAGGGGCGCAAGCCACGTCACAAACCAGAACGCCGCGACCACGGCGAAGCACTGACCGAAAAGCGCGGCAAACCACCCTACAAGGGCAAATCCGATGGGAAAAAACCCGCCGGCAAGGGCAAACCAAGCTACAACTCTGACACAAAACCGCGTGGAAGCGGTGGCGGCAAGCCGGGTGGCAAGCCCGCCGGCAACGCCAAGGATACGTCCAAACGGTTCGTGCCGCCCGGCGGAAAAGCCAAGCCACGCAAGGGGTTAGGCAAAGGCGGCAACGCAGCACCACGTCGGGGAAAGTCCTAAAACCTGACCTATTGGTCACATTTTTGTCACGTCACCAGCATGTTGAGGGCAAACCCTCTCGTCAGACTTGGCCCACGTCCCCTAATGTAAACCCATACGAAAGCTTAAGGACCAGCAAAATGGCCGCAGCAAAACCAACGAACACAACGCCTGATCCGGCGCCAAAACAACAAACACCGGCGCCCCAGATGCAAGGCAAACCGCAGGCACCAGTTTATACCGATTACGCGAGTATCTGATTGTCCGAGTGCCTTGAGGGCCGGTGAGGCCAAGACCAGATTGATCGCCCTCCCAGGTCACATCTCTGGAACCTCACTGGCCTCTTTTTTCCAGCAACGCTAGCATTGCGGGCATGGCAGAGCTTACCTCAATCAGGAATATCGGTCCGGCGTTCGAAGCGTCCCTGAAATCCGTGGGCATCACAACCGCAGAGGAACTGCACGCGCTTGGCGCGGACGCGGCCTATGCCAAATTGCTTGAGGGCGGCGCAAAACCCCATTTCATCGGCTATTACGTGCTGCACATGGCGCTGCAAGGGCGCCCGTGGAACGACTGCAAAGGCGAAGAAAAGAAGGCGCTGCGCAGGAAATTCGATGAGATCAAAGCAGGCAGCTTCGATGAAACAAGATCAGAGCTGGAACGTTTCCTGAACCAGATCGGCGTGGTTGAGATTGATCCATAGCGTGAATTGAGACGGCGGCGATGCGGGACTTAGCCGACATTGAACTTTTTTGAGCGAACGGCTGCTTCCCCGGAATTAAGCTTTCAGAAATAACCCACCTACATCGAAGACAAAAGATGCCTGCAGCGCTCAGAACTGCTTACGCATCTTCGTAAGGGTTGAGCTTTCATCCGACGCAGCGGGAAGGTCCGTCCCCGAAACGAAGGATATCCTTGGCGCATCGCCTCGTATTATTCCCGGAATCTTGCCCTCGAGAAAACTGCGTTTTTCCTCTGGCTGAACACCGATCGACAGAGAGCCCGCAATGACCTTCGACCGCAGACGCCCGCAATAGTGCTTTGGGCCAGATAAGGCGCCGAATGCTTTATAGTTGTTCAGCAAATCGGTTAGTTCGTTGTCGGAAAGGTAAACGTACAGACTGACATGGTCTTCATTCAAATAGACCAAGGATCGAAACTCAGGCAGCTCACTCTCATCCAGACACCTTTCTAAGTCTCGGTACTGTGCCTTTACCTCACTACGAGCCGCTTGTGCGCTACCGGCACTGAAGTTGATCGAAAGTTTGAGGG
>CBDTVH010000010.1:0-15207 GCA_965363665.1 uncultured Yoonia sp.
CGTCCTCGACTGGTGGACAGTTGATGCCGCCTATCATGGGCGCTGGTGCGTTCGTGATGGCCAGCTTTACGCAAATCCCCTATGAGACCATCGTCGCAGTCGCGGCGCTTCCGGCACTGCTTTATTTTCTGTCCGTCGTTTTCTTCGTGCGCATCGAAGCCCGCCGATTGGGCCTGAAACCGATGGAAAGTGATGGCGAAACAATCGGCTCTGCCTTCAAAAAAGGTGGCGCAAGTTTTGTGATCCCGATTGGGGGGTTGATCGCGATGCTCGTGTCCGGCTTCACGCCCGCCTATGCGGCTGTTTTCGGTATTCTGGCGGTAATTGCAGCCAGCTGGCTGACACAGAACCCCATGGGCCCGCACGCCGTGTTCGAAGCCTTGGTGATGGGCACCAAGGGTATGATCATGACCGCCGTGCTTTTGTGTGCCGTCGGCCTCGTCGTCAATGTCATCGCGACAGCCGGGATCGGCAACACGTTCAGCCTGATGATTGCGGACTGGGCTGGAGGCAATCTGCTGATCGCCATCATCATGGTTGCAATAGCTAGCCTTGTGCTTGGCATGGGCCTGCCTGTGACCGCGGCCTATATTGTTCTGGCGACACTGTCTGCACCGGCACTTGCCGGCATGATCTCTGACCGCTTTGTGATCGAAGCCTTGGCGGCTGGTACCTTGGGCGATGCTGGCAACGCGGTGCTGATGTTCGGCATTCCCGACCCATCGGTTCTGGCTGGTCCGCTGACAACCGAGGACGCAACCGCCATCATTCGCGCCCTGCCGCTAGAGGTCGCAGCACCGTTACGCGATCTGGTTGTCCCGCAGGAAATTGCGGTCGCGGCTATCCTGTCCGCGCATATGATTATCTTCTGGCTTAGTCAGGACAGCAACGTCACGCCGCCTGTCGCCTTGGCCGCCTTTACCGCTGCGGCAATTGCAAAGGCACCGGCGATGGCCACAGGTTTTGCCAGTTGGAAGCTGGCAAAGGGGCTGTATATCGTGCCACTTATGATGGCATACACCCCGTTTTTATCGGGTGATTGGGATGTCATGCTGCTGATCTTCGCCTTCGGCGTGGTCGGGATTTACGGCATCGCAGGCGCGCTGCAAGGATGTATGGAAGCGCCGCTGAACCCGGCACTGCGCATCTTTGCGGGGGTCGCGGGCGCCGCTTGCCTTTGGCCAGCGCCACTTTGGCTGCACATCTTGGCAGCGGCGGCAGTGATTGCCTTGGTCGCGTTCAATTCACGTCAGGCAAAAGTCGCTATAGCATAAGGTACAAAAAAAGGCGGCCCCGCATGGGACCGCCTTTTGAAATCAACTTGCAGGGGGCTTTATTCCTCCAGCACCAAGGCGACAAAGCGGGGATCACCGCCGCGACGCACCAGCAACAAAAGCGACTTGCGCCCGGCCTCGGTTGCCGCTTCGATCCGCTGTTCCAGATCCGCGACCGTTGCAACTGCTTGCTGTCCAGCTTCGGTGATTACGTCACCTTCCAGCAAACCTTTGGACGCGGCCTCTGAATCAGGGTCGATCCCTGTGATGACAAGCCCGGATTCCACTGTCAGCGAAAACTGATCGACCAGCTCTGGTGTGATTTCCGACAGTGTCAAACCAAGGATTTCTGACTGCTCTGGTTCTGCCTCGTCCGACGAAGCCGGGAAGGCAACTGCCTCTGATGTTTCACGACGTCCCAGAACCACGATCAGGTCTTCCATTTCGCCATCACGCAAAACCGCGACAGGGACCTCTTTGCCCACGGGTGAGTTGCCAACGATGCGAACAAGTTCGCGTGTGTCTTCAATCTCGATACCATCGAAATTCAGGATCACGTCACCGGCCAGCATACCTGCATTTTCGGCAGGGCCCGCTGGCACATCGGTAACAAGCGCACCGCGTGCAAGATCAAGGCCTTCGATGGCGTCCACCATGTCAGGGGTTACATCCTGAATACGGACACCCAACCAGCCACGGCGCGTTTCGCCGAACTCTTTCAACTGGTCAACCACATTGATTACGACAGCCGATGACATCGCAAAACCGATGCCGATGGAACCACCGTTGGGCGACAGGATCGCTGTGTTCACCCCAATGACTTTGCCTTCCATGTTAAAAAGCGGACCGCCAGAGTTGCCGCGGTTAATCGCGGCGTCCGTCTGGATATAGTCATCATAGGTACCAGAAAGCGCGCGGTTCCGGGCGGATACGATACCGGCAGATACCGAAAACCCCTGACCCAGCGGATTGCCCATTGCCATGACCCAGTCACCAACGCGTGCGCCTTCGGCACTGCTGTCACCGAATTCCACGAAGGGCAGGTTTTCAAGATCAACCTTGAGAACGGCGATATCCGTGTTGGGGTCGGTGCCGATCAGTTCGGCAGGAACACCGGGTTCGCCACCTGGGAAAAACTCGATCAGGATCTCATCCGCGCCTTCAATGACGTGATTGTTGGTCACGATGAAGCCATCGGGAGAGATGACAAAACCAGAACCCAATGCCGATGAACGGCGTGTGCCCTCACCCGGGCCACGGTCCAGATCGTTGAAGAAATCCTCAAACGGGGATCCTTCGGGGACAAGTCCCTGTGGACCGGTCCGGCCAGCGACCGTGGTGCTGGTCGTAATGTTCACGACCGAGGGGCTGACCTGTTCGGCCAGATCGGCAAACGTCGTCGGACGGGTCTGTGCGTTTAGAACCGTCACCTGGGCCAGAACCATTGCGAAAGCGACGGCCAATACTGTCACCAACGCCATGACCATGCGCCGAACGCGCTGCTGATCTTGTTGAATTGCGATTGCCTTGGATTTCACGGGGCAAATCTCCTTTGTCTTGGGCATGGGCCTGCGCAGTTGCTGCCCGTTTCACTTATTGATGTTCTATGTAGGGCGCAAATTGTGCAACGCAAACTTCGCTACTCGTTGCTCAATTGGGCGTGATTTTTGGCGCGATGTCTGAAACAGACCATTGCCGCACCAACCAAACACTGATCACAAGGTGGGTGGATAAGGTGATCATTGCCGGTTCTGCGCTGAAAACCAAAAGGGCCAGCACGATGGCTGGCCCTTTCCGCGATATCCAGTCAAGGCCTTATTCGCCCGCAGGCCGTCCCTGATCCGACTTCAGATAATTGAAGAATTCGTTATCAGGCGACAACACCATGGTTGAGTTACCCGGGCGCAACGACCGCTGATATGCCGTCATGGACCGGTAAAACTCAAAGAATTCCGGGTCCGCACCAAAGGCATTCGCGAAGATTTCATTCCGGCGGGCATCAGCCTCACCCTGAATGATCTGGCTTTCACGCTGTGCCTCGGACACCAGTTCGATCACGGTACGATCCGCACCCGCACGAATACGCTGCGCGGCTTCGTTACCACGGGCACGTTCGTCTGCGGCTTCGCGATCACGCTCCGCTTTCATACGCTCATAGGTCGCGTTAAGGTTTTCCGGCGGGAGGTCAGTGCGCTTCAAGCGAACGTCAATAACCTGCAAGCCCAGCGCACGCGCCTCGGCGATGGCCGAATTACGGATGCGCAACATAAGTGCTGCACGGTCAACCGACAGGATGTCGTTTGAAGAAACCGAACCCAGGACCTCACGCGTTTCTGCACGTAAGATACTGTCCAGACGACGGGCTGCCGCCTCTTCCCCGCCTGCACCGACGGCACGGCGGAACTGCTCGACATCGGCGATCCGGTAGCGAGCGAAGGCATCGACGACCAAACGACGATCGTCTGATGGTGTGACTTCAAGCGGTTCCAGATCACGGCTCAGGATACGGTCATCATAGCGTACGACCTCTTGGATCAGCGGGATCTTGAACCCCAGACCCGGCTCTTCCTGAACCTTTACGATTTGACCAAATTGCAGAACGAGCGCTTTTTGACGTTCGTCCACGATAAAGATCGACGACATCACGCCGATCACGATGACCGCCACCGCGGGCAGAAGGAATGCTGACTTGCGCATTAGTTTGACCCCTCAGTAGTCGTGTTATCAGTCGTCGTATTGCGACGGAGTTCGTTCAAAGGCAGGTACGGCACAACGCCCTGTGATCCGCCGGCACCTTCGTCAAGCAGAATGATGTCAACGCCACCAAGCACACTTTCCATCGTTTCGAGGTAGAGACGCTTGCGCGTCACTTCTGGTGCCTTCTCATACTCTGTCAAAACCGCCGAGAACCGGCTTGCTTCACCTTCGGCTTCGTTCACCACGCGGGCGCGGTAACCTTCGGCTTGTTCAAGGATCTGCGCGGCCTGACCACGTGCTTCGGCGACGACCTGGTTGGCATAGGCATCGGCCACGTTCTGGACGCGGTCACGTTCCTGTTCAGCGTCCTGTACGGCGCGGAACGATGCGATAACCGGCTCAGGCGGGTCGGCCTTGTCAAAGTTGACGCGGATGATGTTCACACCTGAATCGTAGCTATCAAGCGTGCTCTGGATCAGATCAGCAAGGCGATCGGCAATCGCACCACGGTCACGGTTCAGGATCGGCGCAAGTTCCGACTGCGAAATAATCTCGCGCATGGCCGACTCAGCGACGGCCTCAATCGTTTGGGGTGGATTGGCAAGGTTGAACAGATAGGTCTGTGGATCAATGATGTTCCAGACAACCTGAAAGTCGATGTCCACGATATTTTCATCACCCGTCAGCATCAAACCTGCGTCCATGCCGGAACGGCTGGTACCAATGTCGATGTTGCGTTCGGTTGTCACCGCAATCACTTCGCGGGTGACGATGGGCCATGGCGCAAAGTTCAGACCGGGTTCACCCACGGCAAGAAATTCACCCAGGAACAGCTCAACCGATTTTTCTTCGGGGCGCACGGTATAAAACGACGCATAAAGCCAAAGAGCCACGACTGCCAGTATCCCAAGACCAACGGTGCCACGGGTAATCTTTGGACCGCCGCCGCCGCCGCCACCGGAGCGCCCGCTGCCATCACCACCGCCGCCCATCAGGACGCGCAGTTGTTCGCGGCCTTTGTTCACCAGTTCATCAATCTCGGGAATGTTCGGGCCGTCATTATTTGGTTTCCGACCGCCGCCCCCGCGGTTGTCATCGTCACCGCCGCCAGAGCCCTTGTTTCCACCGCCGCCCCAAGGGCCACCGTTATTTCCTGCCATTGTTTCCTATGCTTCCTTTTAGCGATACCCCACTGTCGTGGGCTGTCTTCATGCCATGTGTGGCTTGATTTGTCGAAATCAAGCGGTGCGCATGGGTTCCTTCATCGTCACAAGTTCTTCCGCCATCGTCGGATGCACCGCGACAGTCCGGTCAAAATCTTCTTTTGTGGCCCCCATCTTGACCGCGATACCTGCCAGCTGGATCATCTCGCCGGCATGATCTGCGACGATATGACAGCCCAGTACCTTACGGGTCTCTTTGCTGACGACAAGTTTCATCAAGACCCGGTCGCCACGGCCCGCGAAGGAGTGATTCATGGGTTTGAATGACGTGCAATAGATCTCAACCGGCTCGATATCGCGCGCCTCTTCTTCGGTCAGACCGACCGTGCCAAGCTCTGGCTGGGTAAAGACCGCCGAAGGGATCAATTCATGATCAACCGGGGTCGGGTTGCCTTTGAAGACGGTTTCGACAAAAGCCATACCTTCGCGGATCGCAACCGGGGTCAGCTGCACACGGTTGGTCACATCACCGATAGCATAGATCGAAGGCACCGATGTCTGGCTGTATTCATCCACCACGACCTCGCCGCGCCGCCCGACCTTTACGCCCGCGGCTTCAAGGCCCATGTCATCGGTGTTCGGCGCACGCCCAGTTGCAAATAGCACTTGATCGTAAACCTTCTCAGTCCCGTTTGTGGCTTTGACCCAAATGCCGCTGCCTGCCTCTGATCGTGGCAGCGTGGCAGGCTTGCCGCCTTCCATTGGAACGCCTTCCTGAACGCCGGCCAGATCGTCCTTCGTCGCTGCGCGCATTTCAACGATATTGGTTCCAAGATGCAGATCGACGCCCTTGGCACGCATCCCTTCGGCCACAAGACCCCGGGCCTCATCATCAAAGCCGCGCAGGATTTGTGCGCCGCGGTAAAACTGGGTTACCTCGACGCCAAGACCGTTAAGGATGCCTGCGAATTCCGAGGCAATATAACCGCCGCCGATGATCAGGATGGATTTGGGCATCTCCTCCAACTTGAAAATCTCGTTGGAGGTCATCCCAAGCTCTGCTCCGGGCATATCGGGGATGACCGGATGACCGCCTGTCGCGACAAGAATATGTTTGGCGGTCACGTCCCGACCGGTGGACAACGTGATCGTATGTGGGTCTTTCAGCCTGGCACGGGCGTCGACAATCTCCACGTTCGATCCATCAAGCAGTTTGCGGTAAATGCCTTCAAGCCGGTCAAGTTCGTTATTCAGCTTGGTACTGAACTTTGACCAATCGAAGGGGCCGTCTTGCACATCCCACCCGTAGGCGCGGGCATCGTCGAACACTTCGGAATAACCCGACGCGAACACCATCAGTTTCTTCGGCACACAGCCCCGGATCACGCAGGTGCCGCCCATGCGATATTCCTCGGCCAAGGCCACTTTGGCACCGGTTGCGGCCGCCACCCGTGCCGCACGCACGCCACCGGACCCGCCACCAATGACAAAAAGGTCGTAATCAAAATTCATGGGTCAGGCTCCGGGATAGTCAGGTTGAAGAAACCGCAATTCAGTCGGCGATGTCAGAGAAGATGTTGTCGTCGTCCAGCACATCGAAGCGAACGACATTGGCCGTGTTGTTGGTAATATCGCGGGTTGTGACCCGGCCATCGCCGTGACCAACGATCACCACGTCACAGATATCTATGAAAAGGCCGTTTTCAACCACACCGGGGATCTGGTTGATCACAAGGCTGAGTTGGCGCGGGTTTCCGATCCTTCTGAGGTGCAGATCAAGGATGAAGTTGCCCTCATCCGTCACGAATGGATTGCCGCCGTCCACGCGCAAGCTGATGTCACGGCCCAGAACATCCATCCCGCTAAGCGTTTCTTCGATCAGGCTTTGCGTGACCGGCAAGCCAAAGGGGATCACTTCAACCGGCAGCGGGAAGGCACCCAGGGTGTCTACCTTTTTGCTGGCGTCCGCGATCACGATCATGCGGTCGCTGGCCGTTGCGACGACTTTCTCATGCAGATGCGCCCCCCCGCCGCCTTTGATCAAAGTCAGATCACTGTCGTATTCGTCGGTGCCGTCAATCGTGACATCAAGCCATTTCGCCTCGTCCAATGTGATCACGTCGATGCCGACCTTCTGCGCAAGGCGCCGGGTGCGTTTGGAGGTTGGCACGCCTTTGATCTTGAGACCCTCTTCGCGGACCATCTCGCCCAGACACTGCACAAGCCATTCAGCCGTCGAGCCGGTGCCAAGTCCGACCTTCATACCGGACTCCACATATTCGGTTGCTTGCTTCGCGGCGACAAATTTCGCCTTTTCAATGGGAGACAATTCGCTGGACACCGGACCCACTCCAAAAACCATTTGGGGCGTTATAGGCAAGAATGAGGCTGGGTGCGAGGCCCCAATTGACCTTAACACCCCCGGCCACGGGTCAAGCGCGTTTTCAGAGAGAAAATGTCGTATTTGGCCGGACGGCACGTTGCCGAATGACTAGTCTTTGCACACTGTAGGCCGACAACTTGCATGCCTGCGGGAAACTTGCGTCAGGAAAGTGGTTTTGATGTTCTTATCTGTGTTCGATATGTTCAAAGTGGGCGTCGGGCCTTCTTCATCGCATACGATCGGGCCCATGGTCGCTGCGGCGCGTTTTCTGGACCATTTGCGCGCGCAGCCATTTGGCGTTGCGGGCGTGCAGGTCTCACTTCATGGCAGCCTCGCCTTTACGGGTGTGGGCCATGCCACTGACCGGGCAGTGATCCTTGGCCTCGCCGGGTTTCGTGCTGATGACTATGATGCAGCAAAGGCCGAAGCTGAACTGGCGCGGGTCCATGACGAGCAAACCATCAGGCCAGATGGTCTTGGCACGCTGAAGTTTCATCCCAAAGACGATCTGATCTTTGACTACGGCCCTGCCCTGCCCGGCCATGCCAACGGATTGATTTTGCGCGGAACCGACGCGCAAGGCGATGTGATTACTCAGGTGATCTATTATTCCATCGGCGGCGGCTTTGTTCTGACCGATGCGGAATTGGCCGCTGGCAAGGACAGCGATACCGGCGCATCCGTGCCGTTCCCGTTCCAGACCGCCCAGGAAATGCTGGATATGGCGGATATGTCCGGCAAGACCATCGCCGAGATGAAGCGCACCAATGAGTTGTCGCGGATGCCGGGGGCCGATCTGGACAAGGGGCTTGCCCGGATCTGGGAGGTGATGAACAACTGCATCACGCGCGGGCTGGAAACGGATGGGGTTTTGCCGGGTGGATTGCATGTTCGCAGGCGTGCAAAGGGTATTCATGAAGCATTGCAAGCCGAACGGGGCATGAACCTGACAGCCCCGCACACGATCAATGATTACATGTCGACTTACGCGATGGCCGTGAACGAAGAGAATGCAGCAGGCGGACAGGTGGTTACCGCTCCAACCAACGGGGCGGCGGGTGTGATACCGGCCACGATCCGGTATTGGCTGGATCATGTGCCGGGGGCTGCGGCAAGCCGTGTGCCGGAATTCCTGCTCACGGCGGCCGCGATTGGCGGATTGATCAAATACAACGCGTCGATATCAGGCGCAGAATGCGGATGTCAGGCCGAGGTGGGCAGCGCGGCTGCGATGGCCGCGGCCGGTCTTGCCGCTGTCCTTGGCGCCACACCGGAACAGATTGAAAATGCGGCGGAAATTGCGTTGGAACACCACCTTGGGATGACCTGCGATCCTGTGAAAGGTCTGGTGCAGGTGCCGTGCATCGAACGCAATGGCATGGGTGCGATCAAGGCCGTCTCTGCGGCCTCACTCGCATTGCGGGGTGACGGCGTTCATCTTGTTTCGCTGGATGTGGCGATCGAAACCATGCGTCAGACGGGCATGGACATGAGCGAAAAGTACAAAGAGACGGCCTTGGGCGGTTTGGCCGTGAATGTGCCCAACTGCTGACGACGGTTTGTTTTCGCAGCCCTCGGAGCCTCCGGCGGGAGTTTTTCTGGCAAGATGATATGAAAGGCGCCGGTGATTGCCGCCCGCCTTGCAAGCGCCTAAGGTTTGTCTATGTCGACGGATCGTCCCTTTCTTGGCGTCATGCTGATGCTCGCGTTTTGCGTGCTGGCCCCTTTGGGTGACAGTATTGCAAAGCTTTTGGGCGGCGTTGTGGCGTTGAGTGTATTGATCTTGGTGCGCTTTGGCGTTCAGGCCGCGGTCTTGTTGCCGCTTGTCGCGTTTGGCGGCATGGGCTTTCGCCTGCCCCCCGGCGTTCTGCTTTGGACATTGCTGCGCACGGTCCTGCATATTCTGGGGATCGGCCTTATGTTCAGCGCGCTGCGGTATCTGCCCTTGGCGGACGCGCTTGCGATTGCGTTCGTCATGCCGTTCATCATGCTGTTGTTGGGCCACTTTGCGATGGGCGAACATGTGGGGCTGCACCGGATGGTGGCCTGTGCGATCGGGTTTGTCGGCACAGTCTTGGTGATCCAGCCAAACTTTGTCGAGGTCGGTTATCCGGCGCTGTTGCCTTTGGGTGTGGCCGTCGTGTTTGCGTTGTTCATGATGGTGACGCGCAGAGTTGCGCGCACCCTTGATCCCATCAAGTTACAAGCCATCAGTGGGGTGCAGGCGACCATCATCTTGATCGCTGTGCTTTTTATCTTTCCGACCACATTCGGTGCCGTTTCGTTCCAATTTGACGCTGAAACCTGGGGGCTGCTTGCTGCACTTGGCCTGATTGGCACGTTTGCCCATCTGTTCATGACTTGGAGCTTGCGGTTTGCGCCGGCATCGACGCTGGCCCCGATGCAGTATCTTGAAATCCCGTTCGGGACGGCGATCGGCTGGCTGATTTTCTCTGACCTGCCCAATGGTTTGGCTGCCGTTGGTATCTGCATCACGGTCGGCGCCGGTCTTTACGTCATTCTGCGCGAGCGGCGGCTTGCAATACAGTCGGCAAAAGCGCCCGCGGCAGTGTGATCAGGACCGCCCCGTCCGCCTCAATCGCAACGTCACCACCCAAAGCGGCATTTGACGGGCTGGTAACCCCGCCAGGGGTCATCGGGGTGTTTTGAAAACCCCAGCGCACCCCCGCGACAGACACGGTCGCGTCCCCGATCGGCATCATCGAAATACGGGTGTCTTTTGCCAGTTCAAACGTGACACCGCCCAGCGGTGCCACAAAGCTGACGTCGCTTTTGTCGATCAATATGATGGTCCGGTCGATATGGCGTGCCATTACGTTAAGAACGGACAGCGTGTGGTCCAGACGCCCGCCGGTGAACCCAAGCGCCAGCACGACCGGAGCCGCCACACGCGTCAGCGCCTTTTCGAAATCGGTTGTCGATTGCTCACTTATTTCATAAAGCGCGTCGGCAAATGTGGCACGGGCCTGATCTGACAGACTGTCCATATCCCCGATAACACCGGCAGGGGTGATACCGGCGGCCAACAGGTGATCCGCCCCGCCATCCACGCCCACAAACGCCCCTACATGGGGAAAAATCGCCGAAATTGCGTCAGGCGCAATTCCAGCTCCCCCCACCAAACAGACTGGTTTATGGCTTGCAATAATCGGTTTATTAAGCAAGAGTTGGACCCCTATTCACAATCATTCCTCAAAAGGGTCACATTATGATCCTCAATGGAATGTGTTGTTGTTTTCAATTAAGAACCAATGCCTGTCCAGCGGGTCGCCGCTGATAAACGAAAGAAAGCGTATTCATGGACGAAAACAGTCAAATCCTTGATGTGACCTACGGCAATTTCTCTTGTCGGCT
This sequence comes from uncultured Yoonia sp., assembly GCA_965363665.1. Classification (GTDB taxonomy): domain Bacteria; phylum Pseudomonadota; class Alphaproteobacteria; order Rhodobacterales; family Rhodobacteraceae; genus Yoonia. Next base: position 10,893 of record CBDTVH010000010.1, read on the forward strand.
GGAAGGTTTCGAAGATTCCGTCGAAACAATGAAGTTGGTCGTGTCCTACTTTCATGAGTTGGCTGGACATGATCGTTTCATGGATACCGAACCGCAAGCCCCCGATATGGCGACCTTGGCGCGGCTGACTGAGGATGAGGTTGGACAGCCCGTTGACGTTGAAGGCGCGGGCAACAAGGTCAGTTTGCGTATGCGGCCCAGCGACATTGACGCGGTTTCCGAGGGTGAGGAAGACCAGCCCGCGGTCGCGGACCCTGACGAGCAGGTCGCAGAAGAGATCGCGGAAGAGGCCCCCGTTGCGGAAAACGACGATGATCTGTCCGGTGTTGCTGAGAAATTGCAGCGTATGCGCGAGGCCGCTGGACGCAAAGTTCCGGCCGCTACCGATGATTTCGCGGAAGACCTGAGCGAGCCGGTCGTTGCGGCTGCGACAAACCCGCTGTCACAGCGGCTTTCGGAATTGGTCAAACGCACCACCGAAACCCAGCCTGATGACGTTCAGGAAATGGACGATGTCGAAGATGCGCCTGCTGATGATCACGATATGCTGGAAGCAGACGTGTCAGAGGTTGCGCACGAAGAAATCGTGGAGGACGAGGACACGCTGGAAGCGGATGATATCAACGTATTCAGTGATGTCGCATCCGAAACCGAAACACCCGACACGCCGATCGCTCACGAGTATGATTTTACCGCGCAGCACGATGAAGCGAGCGTGCAGGACGTTGCAGACGAGCTTGCGGAAACCTCGGACGCCGATGATGATATGGCTGAGGATGATGCTGAACTTGACGCTTTCATGGCCGAGGAAGATGATCAGCCCGACGCGGTTGCCGACGATGAAATGATTGTTGCTGAGGACGAACCCGAGACCGTACAGAATGACAATGAACCCGCACGGGCCGAAGAACAGCCCTTGCTTTTGACGTCAGATGACAAGGCCGCCGATGACGATGAAGGCGACGACGATGATGACGACGAGTTTGACCTCGAAAGAGAAGTTGCAAAGGTAGAGGCCGAAATTGCGGCCCGAAAGGGCAATGAATTCGCACGGCGCGGCCTGCCTCGCCACGTGGAGGATGCGATGAGCCGGATCATGTCGCAGACGGATCAGCATCTGAACCAGCCGGAAAACCGCCGCCACCGCGATGCATTTGCACAGTTGAAGGCAGCGGTTGCGGCCACCGAAGCGGCGCGTCAACTGGGCGACAATGGGGCCGACAAGCGCCATCCTGATGATGTTTACAAAGACGATCTGGGCGCGCATGAGGCAAAGGACAAAGGGGAGGGTAAATCCGCCCCGCCACTCAAGCTGGTGAAGTCCCAAGAGGTCAAACCAGCCAGTGATGTGCAAGAGCAAACCCCTGAAACCCCAGCGACTGAAAGCCCAGCGCCTGCAAGCAGTGATCAGCCCGAACCTGCATCGGCGCGCCTGCGTCAAATTGCGACGCAAAAGGAAGCCGTTCAAACAGGTGACAACGTTGGCTTTGCGGATTTTGTGGCATCACATGGTGCAACGGATCTTGCCGATCAGATGGAAGCTGCCGGTGCCTACATTTGCTTTGTCCAAGGTGAGACCGACTTTTCACGCCCGCAGGTCATGAAGGTTGTGCAGTCGGCGTCAGACACCGAAATTTCGCGCGAAGATGGCTTGCGTAGCTTTGGACGCCTGCTGCGACAAGCCCGTTTGGTCAAGCTTGCGAATGGCCGTTTTCAGGTGGCTGACAATACGCAGTATCGTCCGGATGGACACCACGCCGCACAAGGTTAGTGTCCGGTAGGATCAACGATGAAAAAGCGGCGTCAACTGCCCCGCTTTTTCAGTCGTGCGACCGTGATGGCGCGTCAGGGTCAGGTTGTCCGATACCCTTGAACACCCATTTCAGCGGAAATGCCCATCCGATGCCCAGCAGCACGTAAACAAAGAACTCCACCACCAGTGGGAAACGCACCTCTTGGGTCATCATGTAGCTCATGATGGTGGCTGCGATGATGATGTAGACCGGCAAGCCGATCACCAGTACAAAGATCGCCAGTCGTTTCCGCGCTTTATATGTCATTTTTCCTCAGTCCGCGAAGGGGTCGGTTACCAGAATGGTGTCTTCTCTTTCGGGTGATGTGGAAACTAGTGCTACGGGGCATTGGATCAACTCTTCGATACGCCGCACGTATTTGATGGCCTGTGCGGGCAGGTCCGCCCAGGACCGCGCGCCTTCGGTAGATTCCGACCAGCCATCAATCTCTTCGTAGATCGGCTTGCAGCGGGCCTGTTGATCCGCGGCTGTCGGCAGATAGTCAAGCGCCTGACCATCAAGATCGTAGCCAACGCAGATTTTCAACGTCTCAAACCCATCCAAAACATCGAGTTTCGTCAATGAGATGCCCGTCACACCTGATGTCGCACAGGTTTGCCGCACAAGGGCTGCATCAAACCACCCACACCGCCGCTTGCGCCCTGTCACCGTGCCAAATTCATGGCCACGCTCGCCAAGACGCTGCCCATCCACGTCGTCCAATTCGGTTGGAAACGGTCCTTCACCGACGCGGGTGGTGTAGGCTTTAACAATCCCCAGCACATAATCAATCGCCGTCGGACCCACGCCGACACCTGTGGCGGCCTGCCCTGCGATGACGTTGGACGATGTCACAAAGGGATAAGTACCAAAGTCGATATCCAACAACGCACCCTGCGCACCTTCAAACAATATGCGTTTGCCGGCCTTGCGCTTTTCGTTCAGCACTTTCCAGACGGGTGCAGCGAATGGCAAAATCTCGGAGGCGATTGCTTTGAGTTGGCGGACCAATTCATCGCGATCAACAGGTTCAATCCCCAGCCCCTTGCGCAGCGGATCGTGGTGCTGAAGTGCGCGGTCAACGCGGGCTTCGAGCGTTGCATTGTCGGCCAGATCAGCGACGCGAACTGATCGACGACCGACCTTGTCCTCATACGCCGGACCAATGCCGCGCCCCGTCGTGCCGATCTTGGTACCCTTGCTGGATGCCTCTTCACGTGCGCGGTCCAGCTCGCCGTGGATCGGCAGGATCAGCGGCGTATTTTCCGCGATCATCAGCGTTGTCGGATCAATCACGACGCCCTGCTTGCGGATCGAGGCGATTTCCTTGACCAGATGCCACGGGTCCAGCACCACGCCATTGCCAATGACTGACAACTTGCCGCCACGCACCACACCAGATGGCAGCGCGTTCAATTTGAACACTTCGCCATCAATCACGAGCGTATGACCTGCGTTGTGCCCACCCTGAAAGCGCGCAATCACATCGGCCCGTTCCGACAGCCAATCAACGATCTTGCCTTTGCCTTCATCGCCCCACTGGGCACCGACGACCACAACATTTGCCATAAGATTCTTTTCCCTCAAGGATTGCGTGCCCCCTATATCGGCGCGCATCGTCTGGGGAAACAGCAAAATGGCTGACTGGACAGCACGCCCACGACACCGCATTGTCTGCCCACCAAAAAGAAGTGAGGCATATCATGGGTTTCGTCATCCGTTGGATCTTTGCATTTGCGTTGCTGGCGGCGACATATAATCCGACCGAATGGAACTACGTCCGGTGGAGCATGACGCATTATGAAACCAGCCTGTCCCTCACGGTGCTTTTCGGGCTGATCCTGCTAATCGGCTACATCATCTATTTGCGCGCCACCCTGCGATCGATCGGGTTCTTCGGGATGCTTTTGATATTGGCGGTTGTCGGTACGGTTTTATGGGTGTTGTTCGACCAAGGCATCATGAGCTTTGCTGACCCATCCATCAACACCTGGATCGGCATCCTTGCGTTATCGCTGGTGTTGGCCATCGGTTTGTCGTGGTCAATCGTGCGCCGCAAGCTGACGGGGCAGGCAGACATGGATGATGTTGACGAATAAGCGTGGTTTCAGGGGTTGCGGGATTGTCTTGCAGCTTTTAGATACCGCGTGTTCGCGAACGCCCTGAAAGGCCCGAAATGGAAAACGTCGTCCTTATCATTCACCTGATCCTTGCGCTCAGCCTGATCGGTACCGTGCTGTTGCAACGGTCCGAAGGTGGTGGCCTTGGCATGGGCGGCGGTGGCGGTGCGACCGGTTCGCGCCCCGCAGCCACAGCGATGAGCAAGTTTACCTGGGCGCTGGCTGCGGCATTTATCTGCACATCCATCGCCTTGACGCTTATTGCGGCTAGCAACACGGCAGGGTCGTCGGTCGCGGATCGTCTGGGTATTGAGCCCACGCAAGAGGGTGTTGAAGTGCCTGATCTTGGTGACAGCCTGCTGCCGCCATCTTTGGGCGAGGATGATCCTTTGTTGCCTGCGG
>CBDTVH010000011.1:0-15178 GCA_965363665.1 uncultured Yoonia sp.
CCTGATCAAAGCTGCCTTGGTAACGTGCTTTGAGGTCTTCGCTGACACCGGCATTGCCGTCACCGGCTGCGGTAAAGTTACCGGCCGTATTGGTGATCATCGCCGCAATGTCGGGCCGCATGACGAAGTTGATCCAGTCATAGGCGGCGTCATCAGCCCGGCCACGGGCAGGCAGGACAAACGTGTCGATCCAGCCCAAAGCACCGGCCTCGGGTGCGACGAAGGTGATATCCGGGTTATCGGCGTTCAGCTGCCAGCCACCGGTATCCCACGCCATTGACGCCACAACCTCACCAGAGCGCAGCAGGTTCTTGATCTCGTCGCCGCCGTCCCAGTAGGTTTTCACATTCGGCTTACATTCGGTCAGCTTGGCTTCGACCTGGTCAAGAATGTCTTGATAGGCGTCCGTATCGCCGTAGGCCGCAAACGGATCGAGCCCCATGGAATAGGCAAATCCGATCAGCGTCGGGCGCTTCAGACGATACGACACACGACCGGCGACAGATGCATCGCACAGATCGGTATAGTCAGTCACGTCGCCCGCCATGGCGGTGTTGACGACAAGACCGCTGGTGCCCCAGACGTGCGGCAGGCCGTAAACCTCGCCTTCGTAGGTGGTGTTGGCAGCCGTCGCGGCAAGCATTGATGGGATGAACAGATCGGCGTTCACTTTGGACATATCAATGGGCTTGTAGATGCCGAATTCTTCCTGTGCGCTGGCGATCCGGTCCTGGCTTGGCTGGGCCAGATCAAAGCCGCTCCCGTTGGTGGCGCGCAGCTTGGCGATCATTTCCTCATTGTTGGATGTCGTGACTTCGACTGTGTGACCAGTCTCTGCCTCGAACATCGCGATGACCTCTTCAGGGGCATAACCACCCCACGTCAGCAGCCGCAGCGTTTCCGCCTGCGTCATTTGTGCTGTGAATGCCGCAACAACGGCGATGGATGAAACCAGTGAAAACTTCATGAAACTCTTCCCCCTATTGGATTGTCAACGTGGTCTTATAGATCGGTTTTTGTAATGGTATTAAGGCAGACCTCCGTTCTTGTGTCCATGTATCATAAGTTAGGCGCGCTGCTCTGTTTAGAGGATCAGATACAGCCGAAATCGCATTTCCGCTGATCTCCTCATAAGCATGCCAGCAGTAGTTTTCGTGTATTCTCATCGGTCATTTCCACAGGATTTCCCCCGGTACTGGGGTCTTTCAATGCGCCTGCAACGATACGGTCGATGTCGGGATCGGTAACGCCAAGTGCGGTCAGCGTCTTGGGGATACCCAGCATAGCGTTCAGATCATCGACATAGGCGCAAAACCCGTCAAAGCCGCCCGCGACGCCAAGATAGCTGGCCGCCCGCGCCATGACGTTTTCAATGGCAGGCCTGTTGAATTGTAAGACCGCAGGCATGCACACCGCATTCGTTGTTCCATGATGTGTGTGGTACATCGCGCCAATCGGATGTGACAGCGCATGGATCGCACCCAGTCCTTTCTGAAATGCCGTCGCGCCCATCGCTGCGGCTGACATCATCTGGGCGCGCGCTTCCAGATCAGTCCCGTCGGCATAGGCACGCGGCAGATACTCTTTCACCAGACGCATTCCTTCCAGAGCAATGCCTTGTGACATCGGGTGGTAGTGGGGTGAACAGAACGCCTCTACGCAATGGGCAAAGGCGTCAAGGCCGGTGCCCGCCGTGATGGATTTCGGCATGCCGATCGTCAGTTCCGGGTCGCAGATCACGATTGTGGGCAGAAATTTGGGGTGAAAGATGATCTTTTTTTCGTGCGTTTCGGAATTGGTGATCACGGACGCCCGCCCCACTTCTGACCCTGTTCCAGCGGTTGTTGGAACAGCCACAATCGGGGCAATGGCATCAGCATCCGCCCGCGTCCACCAATCGCCTATGTCTTCAAAATCCCACAAAGGCCGCGTCTGTCCTGCCAGGAAGGCCACCAGTTTGCCCAAATCAAGGCCCGAACCGCCGCCGAAGGCCACAACACCATCGTGGCCGCCATCTTTGTAGGCCTGAACGCCTGCTGCCGCGTTCTTTTCGTTGGGGTTGGGGTCAACATCAGCAAAGATCGCACGGCCAAGGCCCGCGTCTTCCATCAGGTTCAGCGTGTTTGTCGTGATCTCCATATCTGCCAGTCCACGATCCGTGATCAGCAGTGGTTTCTTGATACCGGCGGCGTGGCAGGCATCCGCGATCTCGCGAATGCGGCCTGCGCCGAAACGAATGGCGGTCGGGTAGGACCAATTGGCGGTCAGTGACATCTTTCAGGCTTTCTTCAGGTGATAGGATTTCGGACGGGTCAGGTTATGGTACCCAATGATCGAAAGGCCGCCGCCCCGCCCGGTGTCTTTGCAACCGGTCCAGCACAGGCCCGGATCAAGATAGTCTGCACGGTTCATGAATACCGTGCCGGTGTCGATCTGATCGGCGATTGCCTCGGCACGGGTCACATCGCCCGTCCAAACCGATGCGGTCAGCCCGAAACGGCTGTCGTTCATAAGCCCGATCGCCTCGGCGTCATCCTTGACCGGCATGATGCCCACGACCGGGCCGAAACTTTCGTCCCGCATCACCCGCATGTCGTGGTTCACGTTGGTCAGGATCTGAGGGGTCAGGTAAGCGCCGCCATCATCCTGCGCGAAAGTTGCGATATGGGCCTTGGCCCCGTCCGCTATCGCCTCTGCTGTCTGCGCCCGCACCTCATCGGCAAAACGTTTGTGCGCCATAGGTCCCAGCGTCGTCTGCGGGTCCAGAGGATTGCCCAGCTTGTACCCGCTGACAATAGCCACCGCCTTTTCGACGAAGGCGTCAAAGTGTTCTTCAGCCACGTAAATCCGTTCGATCCCGCAACAACACTGACCAGAATTGAACATCGCTCCATCAATCAAGGTGTCCACCGCCGCATCAACATCGGCGTCGTCACAGACATAACCGGGGTCTTTGCCGCCCAACTCCAGCCCCAAGCCGGTGAATGTGCCCGCCGCTGCTTGTTCCATCGCCTGACCGCCGCCGACCGACCCCGTGAAATTCACAAAGCCAAAAGACTTTGCGGCAATCAGATCAGACGTCGTCTGGTGATCAAGAAACACGTTCTGGAACACGTCCTCCGGCACACCCGCCGCATGAAACGCCTGCGCCATTCTCTCACCTACCAATGGTGTCTGGCTTGCGTGTTTCAGCATCACGGTGTTGCCTGCGATCAGCGCGGGGGCGACTGTGTTGATAGCCGTCATGTAGGGGTAATTCCAAGGTGCCACGACCAAGACAACACCGTGTGGGACGCGTTTGATGACACGGCGAAAAGCGTCACTATCCTCAATGACGATATTGGCCAACGCATCCTTGGCGATATCGGCCATATAGCTGGCACGTTCATTAAATCCGCCAAACTCACCACCGTACCGAATGGGTCTACCCATCTGATGGGCCAGCTCTGGCACGATCTGGTCATTCATCGCGCCGACATTTGCGACGCCGGCTTGCACTAGCGCAATTCGGTCTTCCAAAGGACGCGCCGCCCACGCCGCCTGCGCTTGGCGCGCACGCGTCACCGCAGCCTGTGCCGCCTGGGCCGACAACGTGGGCCGTTCTGCATAAACCGACCCGTCAATGGGTGAGATACAACGGATCATCATCAGGCCCTTTCAAAGCCGCGCGCGATTTCCCAATCGGTCACGACGCGGTCGAATTCTTCTTGTTCCCACTCGGCGCAGCGGGTGTAGTGGTCAACCACATCATCGCCCATCGCCTCGCGCAGGAAGGCAGAGTTGCGCAACGTCTCGGTCGCCGCGCGCAGCGTTTGCGGAATGTCCTGCGCCTTGGCGTCTTCGTAGATATCGCCCTTGGTCGGTGGGGCCAATTCCATCTTGTCCTCGATCCCTTTTATCCCCGCAGCCAGCATCGCGGCCTGTGCCAGATAGGGATTCAGATCAGACCCGCCAATCCGGCATTCAGCACGGATGCCCTTGGTGCCGTCGCCACAAAGGCGAAAGCCGGCGGTGCGGTTGTCCACGGACCATACCGTCTTTGTCGGGGCAAAGGTGCCCTTGGCGAAACGCTTGTAGCTGTTGATGTAGGGGGCCAGAAAGAACGTGTAATCCGGGGCATAGGCGATCAGCCCGGCCATGTAATGCCGCATCAGATCAGACATGCCCAGATCGGCATCGGGGTCATAAAATGCAGGCACGCCGTCTTTCCACAGCGATTGATGTACGTGGGATGAGCTGCCCACTTTCGTATGATCCCACTTCGGCAGGAAGGTCGCGGCATGGCCGTGCTGCCAGGCAATTTCCTTGATCGCATTCTTTGCAATCGTGTGGTGATCGGCACAATCAAGGGCCTCGGCGTAGCGGATATTCAGCTCTTCCTGACCGGCCTCGGCCTCGCCTTTGGAATTCTCGATTGGCAGCCCGGCGGCAAATAAATGATTGCGGATCGGGCGCATCACCGCTTCTTCCTTGGTGGTTTGCAGGATGTGGTAATCTTCATTGTAGCCGCTGATCGGGGTCAGATCGCGGAAGCCATCCTTGCGGATATCGTCAAAGGATTTCTCGAACAGAAAGAACTCCAGCTCGGTGGCCATCATCGCTTCAAAGCCAAGTGCTTTCAGGCGTTCAATCTGCCGCTTCAGCATCTGACGCGGCGCATGAGGCACTGGGGCGTGGGTGTGATGATCAAGGATGTCGCACAGTACCATCGCCGTGCCCTCAAGCCATGGCACGACGCGGATCGTCGTCAGGTCGGGCGCCATGACGTAATCGCCATACCCCTTTTGCCAGCTGCTTGCGGCGTAGCCGTCGGGTGTTGCCATCTCCAGGTCGGTGGCCAGCAGGTAGTTACAGCAATGGGTTTCCGCAAATGACGTCTCAACGAAGTTCACGCCATGAAAGCGCTTGCCCATCAAACGGCCCTGCATATCCGGAAAACAGGTCAGAACCGTATCTATCGAGCCATCTTTAACGGCTGCTTTGAGCGCCTCAAACGTGAGATTTCCAGCCATGATCCTATGTCCTTGTGCGTGTTGGAACCACCCCGCACGCAATGCGGGATGGTTTGGTCGTTTGGTGTGGTTCTACTCGAAATTATAAGGCGCGCCGGCCTGATTGATGACGGCGTTGTACTCTTTGAAGATGTTGACGATCTTCTGGTGCACTTCACCTTCCTGCGCCACTTCTTCCCAGAATGCCTTGGCAGCGTTTTCCACTTCTGCCCATTCGTTCGCCGGAACCGACCGCAGTTGCAGCTTGTCACCATTGGCGCGCAGTGCCGCTTCACCACCCCAATACCATTGGTTACGATAGGTGTGTCCGGCCTCTGTCGCGGCCATCACGATGGCTTTCAGGTGCTCTGGCAGATCGGCCCAGCGTTCCTCGTTGACGAACCACGACCCGATCCATGCGCCCGAAATGTTGTTGGTCAGGAAGTAATCGGTCACGTCAGCCCATCCAACGGTGTAATCCTCGGTGATACCCGACCACGCCATACCGTCCAATTCACCTGTTTGTACCGCAACCTCGGCGTCCTCATAGGGAATGTTTACGGGAACGACGCCAAACTGGGTCAGGAACCGGCCTGCCGTCGGGAAGGTATAAAGCCGCAGACCATCAAGATCAGCCACGCTGGTGATTTCCTTGGTGGTGTTGAAGTTGCACGGGTCTTGCCCCGCAGCCGACAACCATTTGACACCTACTTTGGCGTATTCCTCTTCCCAGATTTCCTTGAGACCGTATTGGTTGAACAGCACAGGCACGTCGAGGATATGTTTGGTCGCAAACGGGAAATATCCGCCGAATTGCTGCAAGGGCGTGGGTGACGCCATTGAGTCGTCGTCGGAATGAACGCCGTCGATCGTGCCGCGCTGCAAGGCTTGAAACAGCTCACCGGTGGGGACGATCTGATCTGCATAGAACAGTTCGATTTCCATTTCACCGTTGGCGGCGGTGTTGATGTAGTCGATGACCGGCTTGGTCACATGTTCGCCAAGGGCCGATCCCGCATAGGTCTGAAAGCGCCATCTGATCGCCTCTTGTGCACGCGCAATCGAAGGTGCCGCCAAAGTCGCGGCCCCGGCAAGGCCCGCATTCCGAATAAAATTACGTCTTGTGGTCATGATACTCTCCTTGTTTTGGTTTCAGCTCCATTGGCGGAGTTCTTTGTCTTAATTTCCGTAAACATAGTTGGGCAGCCAAAGCGCCAGTTGCGGGAACACCATCACAAGGATCAGCGCCCCGATCATCACAAGCACAAATGGTCCGATGGATCGGTAGATGTCCTGGATGCTGATCTCGGGCGGGGCCATCGCGCGCATCAAGAACAGGTTATAGCCGAATGGTGGCGTCATATACGCAATCTGGCAAGTGATCGTATAAAGGATCCCGTACCAGATCAAATCAAACCCAAGCGCGCCGACCAGCGGCACATAAAGCGGTGCCACGATGACAAGCATGGCCGTGTCGTCCAGAAAAGTCCCCATCAGAATAAACGAAAGCTGCATCAGGATCAGGATCACCCATGGGTTCAAACCAAGGCGTTCCGTGAACAGGTTTTCGATGGCCTTGACAGCGCCCAACCCATCAAACACCGCCCCAAAGGCAAGTGCCGCAAGAATAATCCACATGAACATGCACGTGATGCCAAGCGTGTTGCGGACCGAGTTTTCGAACACCTCCCGCGTCATGCGGCCCTTGAAGACCGCCGCCAGAAACGCCGTGATCGCGCCGATGGCAGAACTTTCGACCAGCGATGTCCACCCGTTCACGAAAGGCACCATCATCACCGCGAAGATCACGAGTGGCAGCAGCCCCGCACGCAGCAAGCGCAGCTTTTCGGCCATTGGCAGATCGCGTTCTTCCGCGACCAACGCAGGGCCCAGATCGGGGTTTTTCCAGCAGCGGATCACGATATACAGGATAAACAGGGCGGCCATCATCAGCCCCGGGATCACGCCGGCCAGCCACAACTGCCCCACCGGTTGCCGCGCGATCATGGCGTAAAGCACCAGCACCACCGATGGTGGCACCAGAATACCCAGCGATGATCCGGCCTGAATGACCCCCGTCACCATGCGCTTGTCGTACCCGCGTTTCAGCAGCTCTGGCAGCGCGATGGTGGCCCCAATCGCCATGCCCGCCACGCTAAGGCCGTTCATCGCCGAAATCAGCACCATCAGTCCAATCGTCCCAATGGCAAGCCCGCCCCGCAAACCGCCCATCCAGACATGAAACATCTTGTAAAGGTCATCGGCAATTCTGGATTCGCTAAGGACGTAACCCATGAAAATGAACATCGGCAGCGTCAGCAGTGGATACCATTTCATCAGTTTCATCGCAGCGGCAAAGCCGATGTCAAACCCGCCTTTATCACCCCACAACAGCAAGGCCGCGACAACGGCGACAAACCCAATCGCGCCAAATACCCGCTGCCCGGTCAGCAGCATCAGCATCATGGTCGAGAACATGAGGGTCGCGATCATCTCATAGGGCATCAGATTTCAGCACCCTTGAGACGCAAGATATCCTTGAACAACTCTGATATGCATTGCAGCAGCATCAAAAAGAAGCCGACAATCATGACCACTTTGATCGGCCAAAGGTAGGGACGCCATGACGATGACGATCGCTCCAGCGTGCCGACTTCCTCGGTTCCGATGACAATACCGGCAAGGAACGAGAACGGCGCGTCTTTCCAGTACCCAAGGGAATATGCCGTCGAACTGACGGCCCCATAAATCAGCACGCACAGATAGAAGATCAGGAACAGTACGGTGATCGCGTCGAACCAGGCTTTGCGCCGCACGGACCAGCCGCCATAAAGCAGGTCCATCCGCACATTGGACCCCAGTTGCAAAGAATAGGGACCACCAAGGATATAGTATCCAACCATCACGAACTGTGCCATTTCCAGCGTCCAGAGCGTTGGCAGGAAAAACGTCTTGCTGATCGACGACCAAAGCAGGATCCCCATCAGCACGAAGATACCGTACATCACCACCCGGCCCAGCCGATAGTTCACGGCATCGACGCCGCGAATGTAGCCGCGCATCACGCCTTGCATGCGTCGACGCCCATGGTTTCCAGTGCCTGCGCGATCCACCCTGTCAGCGTCTTGGCCATGGCGGCCTGCGCGGGTTCATCGGCAATCAGATCGTTCCGCACCTCGATCATCACGTTCAGATAGCCATGCTTGATCGCGTGTTCTTTCAACGTGTGCGTGACACCATCGGCGGGTCCGTAAGGTGCGTTCAGGCGCACATCATACCCACGCGCGACCTGCATGACCGCATCTGCCAGCGCACTGTCGAGATCATGCAATATCCCGATTTCGACATCCCGTGTCAGGCCTTTGTAAACGGGGGTAAAGCTGTGAACCGTCACGATAACCGGATCAATGCGGCAGGAAATTTGCGCGGCAAGCGCCTGGCGGAAGGGCGTGTAATAGCGCGAAACACGTGCGCGTTTCTGGTGTTCGGTCAGTCCGACGTTGCCGGGGATATCATGGATTTCACTGAGGTTGGGTATCGCGTCGGGGGCGTCTGGCGGACGATTGCAATCATAGACAAGTCGCGACACGGTCGAGGCCACAAGCACTGCATCAAGGTTTTCCGACATGCGTTGCGCCACAGCCATGGCGCCGGGATCCCAGGCCACGTGACTATGACGGGCAGCGCGGCTGATACCCAGGTCGCCCAACTCTTTTGGGATATGAGAACTGGCATGTTCACAAACGAGGACGATGGCGGAACGCGCCTTATCGCGCGAAACCTCAACAACGCTAAAGTCATCCTGCTGCAAGACCATGGGCACCCCTTTGGATAAAGTGCTTGCCATAAGCCGACGATGTCAACACAATTGTGAAATATTTATCACACCACGTATTGCACTGTTATTTTAATGAACAAAATGGAGGCAAGGATAACCGAGGCTGCACAAACGATATCAGATCATATCCACGCGATGCTGGACGATCTGACCCGGGCAGAGCGGCAGCTGGCGCTGTCTGTGCTGGAAAATTATCCCGCCTCCGGCCTTGGCCCGCTGACAGCCCTTGCCAAGGATGCAGATGTGTCCGTACCGACGGTCGCGCGCATGGTGCAGAAGCTTGGTTACAAAGGCTACCCGGAATTTCAGGCCGCGCTGCGCGAGGAATTGAAGGCGAAGGTGAAAACGCCCATCGCCAAGCATGACACATGGGCCGAAGCGGCGCCTTCGGGTCATATCCTCAATCGTTTTACAGACGCGGTGATAGACAACATCCGCCTGACGCTGGGCCAGATCGACCCCACCGCCTTTGATCATGCCTGTGAACTGATGGCGGATGAAGAACGACATCTTTTTGTTGTCGGTGGCCGGATCACGCATACGCTGGCCGAATACCTGTTCCTGCACATGCAGGTCATCCGGCCCAATGTGACGCACGTGCAATCCACATCAAATACCTGGCCGCATTACCTGTTGAACGCCAAGGAAGGTGATGTTTTCATCATTTTCGACGTGCGGCGGTACGAAAACAATACGCTGAAGCTTGCGGAATTCGCGCATGAGCGCGGCGCCAAGATCATCCTGATGACCGATCAATGGCGCTCACCGGTGCATCATATGGCGACGGTCTGCCTGAGCAACCGGATCATCGTGCCTTCAGCATGGGATTCCGCCGCGACGATGATGCTATTGCTTGAGACGATGATCTCGGCCATTCAGACGCTCAACTGGTCAGAAACCAAAGCCCGCATCGAAACGCTCGAAAACATGTTCGATCAGACCAAGCTGTTTCGAAAATTCACCTGATGTGATGTCTGCGCTGTTTTCATTCGTTTGTATGAAGAATGGTGGAGCCTAGGGGAGTCGAACCCCTGACCTCTTGCATGCCATGCAAGCGCTCTCCCAACTGAGCTAAGGCCCCATCCTGACAGCATTTCGCTGTGTGCCGCTGTCTATGCAGCGATCCGGGCGAGATCAAGTGAAAATCGCGCCCGGGTAGATCGTTTTAGTCGTCGTCGCTTGCCGGAACGTCGGCAAGTTCGTCAAGTGACACCGTATCGTCGTCATCATCGTCTTCCAGCACGTCATCGCCAAGATCAACGTCATCGGTGTCGTCTTCATCGTCCAGCACCAGATCTTCTTCCTCTGACGCTTCTTTCGCCTTTTTGCTCTGCGCATCCTCGGCATCCGCAACCATGGTGCGGGTCTTGGACGTGTCGACGGTGACTTCATTGCCGGTGTAGGGGCTGATGATCGGTGTCGCGTTCAGGTCGTAAAAGCGTTTGCCGGTTTCGGGGCAAAGGCGCTTTGTGCCCCACTCTTCCTTAGGCATAGGCTATCCCTTCAAAATCCTAGTCTTCCCTTGCGGGTGATCGGTGCCAACTGCCATAAGCACGGGGGCGTGTCAAAGCCTTTGGCACATGAAATATAAGAAGTTGGATATGGGCCGTCATACGCTTGAAGGCAACCCCCCGATCGACGTGACATTGCGCCATTCCGCGCAGGCAAAGCGGTTATCGCTGCGAATCTCGCGTCTTGATGGCCGTGTCACCCTGACGTTACCGCGTCGGGCGCCTGAACGTGAGGGAATCACCTTTCTGCGGACGAAAGAGGCTTGGTTGCGACGCCACCTGCAAGACATGAAGCCTGCAACGCGCGCGGCGGTAGGTGACGCGATCCCGTTTCGTGGTGTTTCGACGCCGATTGTCGCGGGGACCAACAAGCGCGCGCGTCTGGCGGATGGTCAGATCATGGTGTCTCCTGCGTCACCGGCAGCCCCGCAGATCAAGGGCCTTTTGCGCCATGCCGCGCGAGATGCCCTTGCCGCTGCGTCAGACGCATATGCGCACCAGTTGGGCCGGACATACACACGTTTGACGATCAGGGACACCCGGTCGCGTTGGGGGTCATGTTCCAGTCAGGGCGCGTTGATGTATTCCTGGCGCCTGATCATGGCACCGCCAGCCGTGCTGGACTATGTCGCCGCCCATGAGGTCGCACATCTGGTTGAAATGAACCACCAGCCGTCATTCTGGGCGGTGGTCAAGCAGATTTGCCCCGACTATGAAAAGCACAGGCGCTGGCTGCGCGAGGAAGGCGACCAGTTGCATCGGGTTATCTTCGAAGATTGACCACAGCGCGTTTCGTGATCACACATACCGCATGATGATCCAGCCCCGCCCCCAGGATAGCACCACCGCCGCGCACGAACGCGTTTACAGGGCCCTGCGCACCAGGATCATGCACGGAGAGATCGCCCCCGGCGAGGCGCTGACACTGCGCGGCATTGGCAAAAGCTTTGATGTATCAATGACCCCGGCACGAGAGGCAGTGCGCCGTCTGGTCGCAGAGGGTGCGCTGTTTCTATCGTCCTCTGGCCGTGTCTCGACCCCTGCGTTATCGAACGAACGCATTGAGGAATTGGCCACCCTGCGCGCGCTTCTTGAACCAGAACTGGCGTCACGCGCGTTACCGCGTGCTCACTTTGCGTTGATTGACCGATTGGAAGCAATCAATCAGGGCGTCAGTCAGGCAATCGCGCGCCATGATGCGACCGCATATATCCGTATGAACCTTGAATTTCACCGCACGCTTTATCTACGCGCACAGGCGCCGGCGATGCTGGCGATGGCAGAAACGGTTTGGTTGCAATTGGGCCCGACGATGCGCGCGCTTTACGGGCGTCTGAACCGGACCGAGCCGCCGTATCATCACAAGCTTATTCTTGCGGCGCTGAAAGCAGGTGACGAGCCGGGATTGCGCCTTGCAGTCCGCGCAGATGCAACGCAGGGCTTGCGGTTGCTTAAAGGCTAGGCTGATAGATATCGAGGTCTTCCAGCGCCTCATGCATCACGCGGCGAAAGTCCTCTCCGGGCATGCCGATGCCATGGGCGAGATTTGTCATAAAGCTGTATTCAGCCGGAATAATCCGGCCGCTGGCAAGGCCGATAAAGAAGGTGCCCCGCATCATCGCATCTTTCTCAGAATCGCGCAGGCCCTTGCCGAAATCAAGAAAGTCCTGCGGCGACAGATCCATGTCGATGTGATCTGCAATGCGCACGACCTCGGTGGACTGGATGTTCTGACGGGTCAGCCGACTTGCGGCCCTGGTAATCAGCGATATTTCATTGGATGCGACGATGCCATCGCATTTGGCCATATAGCACATGGCTGTCACAATGCGTTGTGTCGCCTTCTTGCGCATCGGTGATGATGGATCGAGACCGATCAGAGATTTCACCCTGCGAATGACCACCGCAATAAGTGCAAGGACAATCGCAACCCAGATCCCATAATTCTGGATCGTCCGTTGAACGCCGTTGCGTGCTTCAGACGGCAGGCTTGCATCAATCAGGTTCAGGGATTGCGCCGTTTCCATCTGTTGTCGGCTGAATGGGCGCTCTGCGATGCCAGCGCATTGATCGACGGCCAGCGCATAACCCACGATATTGCTTGATATCGTGAGCCCCAGAATGCGCAAGTCGCGCGTTTCATAGCAGAGTGCAAGTGGTGCGCCGTTTGGGGCCGTGATCTGAGTATCTGCGACATACTCGAGCTCAGAGAACATCCCGGACTCGGCAGTGAAGGCGAGCGCCGGGCCGCTGACCAGGACGCTTAACAAAAATGAAACTATGAAACGCTTCATGCAGAATTCTCGAACTTGATTACCTAATGCTACAGCCCAAAAATCAGAAAAACATGGCGCAACTAAGGAGTTATCGAGTTCAGAAGACGAAAAAAGCAAGCATCAGGGCGGGCAGTGTGTTGTTTTTGCTGCAAGTGTTCCTTGCGTGCCGCAAAGGTTCCCGAGCCGTGCCGGGGCAGGAAAGGGGTGGACCGGCGGCTTGCGCCGGTCCTGTCTTGTGTGATCAGGCGTGAATTGCACCATCGCCGCACGCCAGTGCCGCTTCGCGCACAGCCTCGGAATAGGTCGGGTGTGCGTGGCAAGTCCGGGCGAGGTCCTCGGCGGCTGCGCCAAATTCCATTGCAACGCAGATTTCGTGGATCAGGTCGCCGGCCATCGGGCCGATAATATGCGCGCCCAGCACACGATCAGTGCTGGCATCGACGAGGATTTTGACAAATCCGTCGCCTGCGAAGTTCGCCTTGGCGCGCGCGTTACCCATGAAGGGGAACTTGCCGACCTTATACTTACGCCCTTGTTCTTTCAGGGTTTCCTCGGTCTCACCGACGTTGGCGACCTCTGGATGGGTGTAGATCACACCGGGGATGACGCCGTAGTTGACGTGCGGGTGCTGGCCCGCGATGCCCTCGGCGACGGCCATACCTTCGTCTTCTGCCTTATGCGCAAGCATCGGGCCTGCAATGGTGTCACCGACGGCGTAGATGCCTGACACATTGGTCGCATATCGGTCATCGGTTTTGATCTGGCCGCGGTCGGACATCTCGACGCCGAGGGCATCAAGACCAAGACCGTCGGTGTAGGGTTTGCGCCCCGTCGCGACCAAAACCGTATCGGCGGTCATTGTGTGTTCGCTGTCGTCCTTGCGAAGCTTGAAGGTGACGGTGGCCTTGTTTCCTTTGACAGAAACGCCTTCGACAGCGGCCCCAAGGGTGAATTTAAGCCCTTGTTTCGTGAGGATTTTCTGGAACTGGCGTGCGATTTCGGCGTCCATACCCGGCGTGATCGCGTCAAGGAATTCGATCACTTCGACGTCGGCCCCGAGACGGGCATAGACAGAACCAAGCTCCAACCCGATCACGCCCGCGCCGATCACGATGAGTTTCTTTGGGATCTTGCCCAGTGTCAGCGCCCCGGTTGAGGTGACGACCGTCTTTTCATCGACCTCGACGCCGGGCAGCGACGATGCCTCGGACCCGGTTGCAATCACGATGTGCTTGGCTTCATGCACGTCGTCACCAACCTTGACCTTGCCTGCCTCGGGGATGGTTCCCCAGCCCTTAAGCCAGTCTACCTTGTTCTTTTTGAACAGAAATTCGATGCCGCCAGTGTTCTGGGCAATCGTTTCATCCTTGTAGGAGAGCATCTGTTTCCAATCAACGGACGGCGCTTTGCCCTTCAGACCCATGGTCGCGAAATTATGCTCGGCTTCGTGCAGCATGTGTGTCGCGTGCAGCATGGATTTTGATGGGATGCAGCCCACGTTCAGGCATGTCCCGCCCAGCGTTTCGCGTCCTTCGACACAGGCCACCTTCAGCCCCAGTTGGGCGCAACGGATCGCGCAGACATAGCCGCCGGGGCCGGCGCCGATTACGATGACATCATAGCTGGACATGGGGTCTCCTATTTGGTGCAAGATTGCGTACAGAACCTGTACAGAAGCTGTACGTACATTTTGTCATATCAGGGCCGACACTATCATCAGCATCGTTGAGAGAAACCCCACAAACCAAATCAGCGAACGCCAGGGCGTCCAGCCGAAATAATAGGCGGGGATGTAAAGGATACGGGCACCCAGATAGGTCCAGGCGCACACGGCGCTGAACCCCGTGCCCTTGTCGCCAAGCGTGATAACCACGACGGCGATGGTAAAAAGGATCAGCGCCTCGAAATGGTTGTTGAGCGCACGGAACAGGCGGCCGGTCTTGTCGCTGACCTGTTCGATCAGCGGTTTGCCCAAGCGAGAGCTGTCGCGGGGGGATGCCGTTTTGCCGGGGCCCAGTTCGATATTCGCAGGGACCGCCATGAGGACGAACTGGAGGCCCTGGAGAAGGCCCGCGAGGGCAAGGACGGTGAGTTCGGGGGTCATGGTACAATGCCGTCCTGGGCGGTGATGCGCGCGGGATCGGTCACAGCAATGGCAGGATCATCATCGCCAGACCGGCGAGCGAGGCAAACCAGGCGACTGAGCGGATCAAAGGGATGCCAGAGGCGTAGGCCGGGATATATGCGATGCGCGCCCAGAACCAAATCGCGGCGCCTAATGCAGATGTGGCGTTGCCCAACTCTGTGACTGCAAGGATGAGGGCAAGCGCCACAAAGGCGGGAAAGGTTTCCAGATAATTCCGCAAAGCCCGCTCAATACGGGCAGCGACAACGTTTTGTTCGCGGGTTTCATCCTGTGGTCCGAGCGCCCAGCCAAGCCCTTTGCTCAGGTCGCTGAACGTCGCTTGGATGAGTGTGTGGGCGATGAGGAGAATAACGCCGTAGACGAGGTATTGGAGTTCTGGGGTCATGGTGGACTTTCGATATATGATATAAAGGTTG
>CBDTVH010000012.1:0-14676 GCA_965363665.1 uncultured Yoonia sp.
TCGCCTGTCCATAGTGATTGCGGATCGACGGATCCTGGATCAGCTTGATCTTTTCGCGCAATGCCTTGTCCAGCGCCGCTTTGCGCTCGGGACTGTAAAAGCTCTTGCCTTCAGTTTCGCGCCGCCACAAAAGCTGCACCATGGGGATCGCCTGATCCAGCAGCTTTTGCATCGCGCCCGCACCTTGTGTCTTGATCAGATCATCGGGGTCCATCCCTTCGGGCATCAAAGCAAAGCGCAGCGATTGCCCGGCTTCCAGCAGCGGCAAAGCGATATCAATCACCCGCATTGCCGCGCGCAGACCGGCGGTATCCCCGTCCAACGCAATGATCGGTTCAGGTGCCATGCGCCACAGCAGGCGCAGCTGATCTTCTGTGATGGCCGTGCCAAGAGGGGCCACAGTCGCGGCAAAGCCCGCCTCAGACAGGGCAATCACATCCATGTAGCCTTCGGCCACGATCAACGGATGGCCCTTGCCAGCCGCCTCGCGGGCAGGTCCGTGATTGTAAAGGCTACGGCCTTTGTCAAAAAGCACCGTTTCTGGCGAATTGTAGTATTTCGCTGGATGGTTCGGGTCCATCGCGCGGCCACCAAAGCCGATAGCCCGCCCCCGCGCGTCCCGGATCGGGAACATGATCCGGTCGCGGAACCGGTTATAAAGGCCACTGCCCCGGTCACTTTCGGCGGCAAGCCCGGCATCAACAACCAGTTTCTGATCGACGCCCTTACCGGTCAATGCCTCCAGCACGCCGCCATTGGGGGGCGCAAAGCCAATCTCCCAGCGCGCCTGCGCTTCGGGGCTCAGCCCCCGTCTTTCCAGATAATCGCGCGCGTCAGCCGCCGCTGCGGTCTGCAATTGCAGCCGGTGATACTGCACCGCCTGTTCCATCACATCGACCAGCACGGTGCGCGCATCCGCCTTTTCCTGCGCACGTGGATCACGCTCCGGTACCGGCATCCCCGCCTCACCAGCCAGGATTTTCACGGCTTCCATGAAATCCACGTTTTCTGTCTCGCGCACAAAGGAAATCGCATCGCCTTTGGCATGGCAGCCAAAGCAATAATAAAACCCCTTACGGTCATCGACATGAAAGCTGGCGGTCTTTTCCTGATGGAACGGGCATGGCGCCCAAAGGTCGCCCTTGCCCTGATTGGACTTGCGGGTATCCCACATGACCTTGCGGCCCACGACCTGCCCCAAAGACAGCCGATTGCGCAGTTCATCCAAGAATCCCGGTGGCAGGCTCATAATTCCATTATCGCTGATGCCAAAGCAGACCGCCACCCAGACTTTCTTCGTCCGATCAAACTTCCGCCGGAGGCAATCCTGCCCTCACTGGCTAACGCACCGCAAGCGACCGCATCGCCACGTCCAGATCATGTACCAGGGTCTGTGCCATCGACCGCATCACCATGATCTCAAAGGCATCTGCCCCGGTTCGCACGATCGTCACCGACATATGCCCCAGCATGGTCTTGGCCACATAGTTCTTTTTAAACACCTGCATGCGCAGATCGACGGGGACAAGTCGCGCCAACACATCCTCCACCCCCGCACCGGACAGCGCCACGACGGCCCATGCGTCCGATTGGTCGGTCACGGCAGCGACCGTGTCCAACGCCACATTCCCCGCAACCATCCAAGTGGCATGTCCAAACCAAGTCACCGTACCAGACCGCTGGTTGATCGCAGACAGCCCTGTGCCGACCTGCTCTTTCAACATGGCCGTCACAGCTGTTTGTTGCCCTGCAAAGGGGGCGACCGACATCAAGCGGTCCGGCAGAACCTCGCACAACGCCACACCGCCATGCGCAATCGGCAACAAGTCCGCGCAAGGCGACAATGCAATCAAACTAATCACGGGCACGTCCTCCGCTTGGGTCAAAGAACACAGGATCGCAGACTTCGACCTCCTCGGTGATCCCGCGCAAATGATCACGCAACTTAATCACCTCGCCATGCCGTGCCCGACCGTTCTGAAGAAAACCCAGCGCCAAATGCGTTCCAAGCGTCGGCGAAAAACAAGCCGAGGTCGTATACCCCAGACTATTGACGCGGGTCTCTGCGGTATGCGTTTCAAATAAATGGGCACCCGCAGTCAGGACGTGATCACGGCCTTTGGCGCGCAGGCCCACCAGTTGCTGACGGCCTTGGCCAAGAAGGCCCGGACGGGCCGCCGCGGCTTTGCCGATACAGTCTTTCTTGGCGCTGATCATCCGCGCCGCGCCGATATCAAAGGCGGTGGTGCGTCCATGAATTTCGGCGTGTGTGATAAAGCCCTTCTCGATGCGCAGCACATTCAGCGCCTCGATCCCATATGGGCCGCCGCTCATAACCTCGGCCTGCGCTGTCAGTATTCGAAACAGGCTTTCACCATAGCGCGACGGCACCGCCACCTCATAGGCATGTTCACCCGAGAAAGATATCCGGAACAGCCGCCCCTGCAAACCCGCCACACCAACCGCGCCACAGGCCATGAAGGGCCATGTCTCATCTGTCAGATCTTGATCCAACACGGTATTCAACAGCGCCCGCGCCTGCGGACCGGCCACGGCAAATTGCGCCCATTGCTCGGTGACCGAAATCACCTTTGCATCCAGATCAGGTCGCAGCGCCTGCAAGACAAACTCCAGATGTCGCATCACCAGACCTGCCGCAGCGGTGGTCGTGGTCATCACGTAATGATGCTCATCCAGCCGGGCAGTCGTACCGTCATCCAGTACATGCCCGTCTTCGCGCAGCATCAGCCCATAGCGGACCTTTCCAACGGGCAGTGTCGAAAAGACATTGGTATAGACAAAGTCCAGCAGCGCCGCCGCATCCGGCCCTTGAATGTCGATCTTGCCAAGTGTCGACACATCACAGACGCCAACGGCATTGCGCACGTAACCCACTTCGCGGTCACACGATTGCCGCCAATGGGTTTCCCCCGTTTGCGGGAAATAGCTTGGGCGATACCAAAGCCCGGCCTCGATCATCGGCGCATCGCGGGCGACGCTGGCCCTGTGAGACGTCGTGAACCGCTGTGGCGCAAAGCCCTTGCCCTGACTGCCCGCACCCATCGCGGCAATTGAAACGGGAACATACGGGGGGCGGAAAGTTGTTGTGCCGGTTTCAGGAATGCCTCGCCCCGTGGCATCGGCCAGAATCGCGAGCGCCACGACATTCGACGATTTGCCCTGATCGGGCGCCATGCCCTGCGTCGTATAGCGCTTCATGTGTTCAACCGAGCGAAAATTCTCTTGCGCTGCCAGCTTGATGTCCTTCACATGCACATCGTTCTGAAAATCAATCCACTTACGGCCCTTGCCCGGCACGGCCCAAAGGGGAGTGATGGCATAGGCGGCATCGTCAGCCACAGGCACTGTGACCTTGGATTTCAACCCGAGGTCCACGGCAACGTCAGCAGCAACCGCGGCACCTTCCGCCAGGCAAGCCGCAGTATTGAAACTCCCGTTACAGGCCCCCGCACTGACCATTCCCGGAATGCTGTCAGCCGTTGGAACGAAAGACGCGATATCCTCGCGCCATTTGGGTCGCCCATTCATGTGGCACGTCAAGTGTACCGTCGGGTTCCACCCTCCCGACATCGCCAGACAATCCGTCTGGATTATCCGCGTTCCCCCATTATGCGCGACCGTGATGCTTTGTAGCACGTGACGGCCTTTGGTCGCGATGACATGCGCGCCGGTGTAGACAGGAAAGTCACCACTGACCTCCGCATCATCGCGACTGTCGATCAAAGCGGCCACCTTGATACCCTCTGCCACCAAATCGCGTGCCGTGCGATGGGCATCGTCATTATTGCAAAAGATCGCCACCGATTTGCCCGGGGCGACACCCCAGCGGTTCACATAGGCCCGCACGGCGCTGGCCATCATTATGCCGGGTCGGTCGTTGTTGGGGAAAGCGATCGGGCGCTCCAATGCGCCTGCACACAGGATCGCGCGCTTGGCAACAATGCGCCAGAAACATTCCAACGGTTTGTCGGTCTCGCGCGGGCCCGCAAGACGCTCCAAAGCACCATAGGTACCTTGATCATAGGCTCCCGTCACGGTTGTGCGCGTCATGCGGCGCACATTCGGCATCGCATCAAGTTCAGCCAGAGCGTCCGCCACCCATATCGTCCCGGCTTTGCCATCCACCTCTTCGCGTTCACGCAACAGCCGCCCGCCCATCGCAGTGTCTTCGTCCGCGATGATCACGTCGGCACCGGCACGCCCTGCGGTCAAGGCAGCCATCAAACCTGTGGGCCCGGCACCGATCACAAGCACATCACAAAACGCAAAAGCTTTTTCATATAAGTCCGGATTTGTTTCACCACTCAGCGCGCCAAGACCCGCCGCGCGGCGGATGATAGGCTCATAGAGTTTCTCCCAAAAACTGCGCGGCCACATGAATGTCTTGTAATAGAATCCCGCGGCAAGAAACGGGGATGCCAGATCGTTCAACGCGAGCATATCATAGCGCAGCGACGGCCAGGCGTTCTGGCTTGACACCTCAAGCCCCTCTGACACCTCCAGCGTGGTCGCGCGCACGTTCGGTTCGGCCTGCGCGCCGCGCCCGACCGTGACCAAAGCGTTCTGCTCTTCCGAACCGGCTGACATCACCCCGCGCGGCCGGTGATACTTGAACGATCGCGCGACCAGTTTGATACCATTCGCCAAAAGTGCCGCCGAAACAGGTTCGCCTGGCACGCCCTTGATGCGACGCCCATCAAAAGTGAATGTCACTGTTTTTTCAGGGGCTTGCAGCCTCATCGCGCTACCTTCTCGGCCAAGGTCGCCATATGCACGGCATGGGTCATAGTGTTGCGTTCTACCACCAGCCATGCTCCGCACCCGGCCTCGTGAAACCACATATCGCGCGTGTCGCCAGCGGGGTTGTCGCGGTTGTGCAGATAATCATCCCACGCTTCCAGCCCCGCATCCCCGGCTGGACGATCCAACACCAGCGCATCACCCTGATAATAAAACTCGCGCCGATCACGATCACCGCAGTTGGGGCAATTTATGCGCATCCTATGCTCTCTTCATCTTGGCAAAAAAACTCAAATCCAACCGCTGCCGTCTAATGCAAGTTGTGCTGAGAGCCGGTGCCCTCTTCGTCCATCAGACCCGCGCCCGAACGGAACCGGTCAAGCCGGAACTTCGCCGCCGGTTCATGATGTTTATCGGTGGCCATCAAATGCGCAAAGCTGAAGCCTGACCCCGGCACGGCCTTGAACCCACCGTAACACCAGCCGCAGTCGATAAAGAGCCCCTCGGTCGGGGTCTTGTCGATGATGGGTGATCCATCCGGCGTCATATCCATGATCCCGCCCCACGATCGCAGCACCTTTGCTTTGCCAATCATCGGCATCAGGGTCATGGCCGCATCCATCACATGTTCCTTCATCGGCAGATTTCCCCGTGCCGCGTAAGAGCTGTAAAAATCAATATCGCCGCCGAAGACCAGCCCACCCTTGTCGGATTGGCTGATGTAAAAGTGGCCCATACCAAAGCTGACCACATGGTTGATCACCGGTTTCAACCCTTCGGTTACGAACGCCTGCAAAACATGGCTTTCAATCGGCAGACGCATCCCCGCCATCGCGGCGACCTGCCCCGAACGTCCCGCCACCACGATGCCGACCTTCTTGGCCTTGATCGCACCGCGCGTAGTCTGCACGCCCTTTACGACCCCACCCTCAATATCGATACCCGTCACCTCGCAGTTCTGGATAATATCGACACCGCGTTGATCAGCACCGCGTGCATAGCCCCACGCGACAGCATCATGTCGGGCTGTGCCGCCACGCGGGTGATACAGGCCGCCGTAAATCGGAAAGCGCACGTTATCAAAGTCCAAGTAAGGCAGATGTTCCCGCACGCCGTCGCGGTCCAGCAGAATTGCATCGTCACCTTGGTTGATCATCGCATTGCCACGCCGTGCAAAGGCATCGCGCTGCCCGTCCGAGTGGAACAAGTTGATCAACCCGCGCTGCGAATGCATCACGTTGTAGTTCAACTCCTGCTCCATCCCTTCCCACATTTTCAGAGAGTGTGAATAGAACTCCGAGTTACCAGGCAGAAAGTAGTTTGCACGCACAATCGTGGTATTCCGCCCCACGTTTCCGCCACCAATATAGCCTTTTTCAAGCACGGCAATATTCGTCATCCCATGCTCTTTGGCCAGATAGAACGCCGTCGATAGCCCATGACCGCCGCCACCGATGATGATCGCGTCATATTCCGCTTTCGGCTCTGGGTCGCGCCAAACCGGTTTCCAGCCCTTCTGGCCGAAAAACCCCTCTTTGATCACGCGAAAGCCGGAATATCCCATGCCGCATCCTCTTTGGTACCGCATGACCCTAGCAAGCGTCGGCACAGGATGCATGTCCTCTTTTCGACATTGTGGTGACAAGTGGCGACTTCCGTTGTGCCACATCCACGGAACTCGCAGCGCGACCTGGGCGATGGAGGCAGAAGATAAACGCAGCGACCACCGCCAAGCTTATGATCAGCCGCTTTTGGCAAAAGCCACAGGAAGGCCTGACGCTTCACCCTGCACCTTTGTCGCCTGAGAAGGCGTGCGGTACTTTTGGTCAAGTGTTTGTGGTGCAGATTTAGAGAGCCAAGGCGGGCTTTTTGCGGGCGCTACGAGGACCAAGGGGCGGTACACTTTGCGCAACCGCGCATCCTTGAGTGATTCGCTTGCAGTCCTAATAAATAATACCAACACCATGAACGTCAGATGAACGTTGCCACTGCCCCTGCCCCGTAAGTCGCGGAATTGTTTCCATAAAACGGACAGTATGATCTGATTCTACTGAGTGTAGCCACCAAAGCGCCACCAATTAAGTGAGCCCCGACATTCAGCCATTTTTTTGCCACAAGCGTGTGCTCTCTGTGTTAGAACCTGTGAAATTAAAAGAGTCTGCTCACTATTTCATATTGTGCCACCGATTGGGGATCCGAAGAAATGCTGCATTCTGAACGTCGTCAAAAAAAGCTGAAAAAGCTACAAGAAATGCGTCGTGCCAACATGGAGCACCTCGCTTTTATACGCCAATTCCGCAAAGACGAGGACGGCGGGCTGATTGTTCTCACAATTCTCCTATTGATAACGATGTTGGTTATGGGCGGCATGGCCGTCGACTTCATGCGATTTGAATCCGAACGGGCAAAACTTCAGAGCGTTGCGGATCGTGCGGTTCTGAGTGCCGCAGAGCTTAGTCTTGACTCGTCTCTCGACGAAGTGGCGGTTGTGCGCGATTTCTACAAGAGCGCCGGTCTGGAAAGTACTATAGTAGGAACACCTGTCGTTATTGACACCGGCAATAGCAAGACAGTTTCCGTGCAATCCCGGGTCAACGTTGATACATTCTTTCTGCGTTTGGTCGGCATTGACAACCTGACGGCGCCTGCGAATTCCGCCGCAATTGAGGGTATCGGCAAAGTAGAGATATCGCTTGTGCTCGATATCTCCGGTTCTATGCGTTTCGGCGGCTCAGGCGATGACGGGCGCTTCGGGGATATGCAGGATGCCGCGATTGCTTTTGCAAACAAAGTGCTCGATCCCGCGAATGGTGGGCAAGTCTCACTTAATATCATCCCTTATGCCGGATCGACCAATCCCGGGCCTCAGATGTTCGACTACCTGAACGCTGTACGCATTGAGTCGTCGTTGTCGGAAGAGGAAATCGCAGAAGGGCAAAGCGATCCATTTCAGGTATCGTCCTGCGTCGAAATGGAACCATCGGACTGGACCAGCTCGGGGATGCCCGGCTCAGGCCGCGATCAGGTACCTCACTTCATGAACTGGGCGATTGCAGCAGATGTTATGGACTGGGGCTGGTGTCCGCAGGACAGATCCGCAATCAGATATGCACTGTCCAGCGCAAGCGAAGCCGCAGATTTTATCAACGGTATCCGGATGCATGATGGTACCGGCACCCACTATGGGATGAAGTACGGTCTTGCCGCATTGGATCCGGCCACGCAGCCCGCCTTCGAGCACCTCAATAGTCTGGATATTGATGATGACGGAGTGACCGGAGACCTGCTGCCCGATGAATTCGTAAACCGGCCGGCCGCCTGGGACGATCCAGAGACACGAAAGATCATCATCCTGATGACGGACGGTCAGATTACGGATCAGTATCGGCCAAAAGACTATTTGGATGAGCGGAATCTGGAAAGCCACTTGAGCAGTGGTCGCAGAAATACACTGACAAACCGCTCGAGCAACCTCACCAGTTTCTACGCTGCATGCGACATGGCGAAAGCCTCGACCCGTGATATCGAAGTATATACGGTAGCGTTCGAAACATACGGGTCGGGCAAAACTGAGATGGAAACCTGTGCATCCGATATTTCGATGTTCTTTCCAGCGTCCGGTGCCGGGCTCACTCAGGTGTTCGAAGATATTGCGGATCAGATCACTGAATTGCGGTTGAGCCTATGATACGTGCGAAGCGTGATATAACGGGGTTTCTCAAGCGGTTCTGGAACTGCGACGAGGGCACTGCCTCGCTTGAGTTTGTCCTGGTTTTTCCGATTTTTTTCGGATTCTTCCTCGCGACATACGAAAGCGGCCTGATCTCGGCGCGTCATGTGATGCTCGAGCGTGGTGTCGATCTTGCTGTGAGAGATGTTCGTATCGGCAAGATTGCGACGCCTTCGAGAGACGTCCTTCGCGCACGTATCTGCGAAGTTGCTAGCATTATACCGGACTGTCTGAACCAGCTTGAAATCGAAAGTTTTCGTCGCGATCCGCGCTCCTGGGTCGATATCAGCTCCACCGTACAGTGCGTTGATCGCGGAGATACCGCTAGGCCGGTCTACAACTTCACGAACGGCGGGAACAATGAACTCATCATCATCCGCGCCTGTGTCCGCATTGACCCGATGTTGCCCACATCGAATTTGGGTAAAGCGATCGTGGAAAACAACTCACTCACGGCGGCCGGTGGGTCATATGCGCTGATTTCAACCGCTGCTTTTGTTGTTGAACCATTCCGCAGCACCGACGACGGATCATGATGATGAAAGGTTTTCTCCGAAAGTTCGCACAGGACGAAGACGGCTCAATGGCGATCGAGCTGTTACTAGTCACACCCATTCTTGTCTGGGTTCTGCTGTCGACTTACGTCTATTTTGATGTCTATCGGACAGAGGCAAACAGCACGCGCGCGGCTTTGACCGTCGCCGATATGCTAAGCCGCGAAGGGACCATTGATAGCAGTTACCTTGATGGTGCTTTGAACGTGCTGAAAACTTTGACCTTCACCAAAGACGACCCCGAGATGCGCGTAACGGTGTATCGTTTCGACGACCCCGACAGGGACGGTGAAGGAGATTACAAAGTCGTCTGGTCAAAGCAAAGGACGGGTTCAATCACTGATAACTACACGGAAGAAAGCGATGTCGCTTCCGACATCTCCAGCGGACTTGCCGATGCAGACATGGGGGCTTTCGACGATGCCGGGCGGTTGCCTGTCCTGTCGCACAATGCGCGTGCAATCCTGCTCGAAACACGTGTTCGCTACATCGCACCGTTCTCTATCGGGCTTGGTCCGTTCGTCGTGACCGACTTAAGCGATGTGAACTTCACGACTTTCACGGTCATACGCCCGCGTTTTGGTGTTTCAGTTTGCTTCGATCAACCTTCGCCGCTCGATGACGATTGTTAGGCAGCACGGTCCCTAATCATCATGCTGATCCGCTCAGCCATGAATTTGGATTGACCGGCGTTTGTGACGCCACCCACCCCAACACGGCGCCCGATGCGCCACCAAAGCCCCGGCAGCCATGCGCGGGGCTTTTTGGTGTGCAGGACAAGGCTGAAACCGTTTGAGGGTTTGAAGGCAAACGTACCACGCTCGACGCTGCGGATTTCGTCGATACGGGCAAGAACAGCCCCGGTGCTGTCGCGCAATTCAGTGTCTGTCAGTTCAAGCTTGATCGTGGTTGCCCGCCGCATCCGTTCTGCCTGCCACAGCATCATGACACCGAAAGCCAACATGAAGATCATCCAAGGCAACGACGGAGGCAACGCCAGCGTGACATAGATCAGCAGTGCACCCAGCCCGAACTGCACGCCATATGCAAAAATCCTGCGCGCAGGCGATGCCTCTACCTGCGCGTAAATGCCATCTTCGTCTGGTTGGAACATCGTTTATCTCCGGCTTTGTCAGACGCCTTACCCCACGGCGAACGGATTGCCTAGGCTATCACGCTGCGCCGAACCATATCCCAATAGATCGCTTCGATCTTGGCAGTCTCCAATCGCCCACCCGCGCGATACCAATTGCTGATGCCCGTCAGCATCGCAATCAATGCCATCGTCGTGACGCGCGGGTCCGGAACGGCGAAGACGCCTTCGGCCTCCCCTGCCCTCAGAATTGTTTCCAATGCATCTTCGTACTGACGACGCATCGCTTCAACGGCGGTAAAGTTGTCATCCGAAAGGTTGCGCAGTTCCATGTAGGACACAAAAACCTGATCGGGGCGTGGCAAATGAAAACGGATATGGAAGCGGGTGAAACCCTCCAACCGCGTCAACGCATCACCAGATAGTCCTGCATTATCCAATGCTGATAGCAAGTCGCTCATATGCTCCTGCATCAGATCAAACAGCAGCGTCTGCTTGTCGGGGGTGTAGTTATAGAGCGCGCCCGCCTGTATCCCCACCTCGGCCGCGATTTGCCGCATTGAGACCGCGGCGTACCCATGGCGCGCGATCAGACGCAATGCAGCTTCCCGCACCCGAGGGCCGGTAATGTCAGAGTGTGAACCTTGTTTTCGCGCCATGCCAAACATTTAACTGAACGCTTGTTCATAAGGAAAGCCCTCATTGTGGTTGCCCCCCATTGGACGAGCCAGATAAGGTGCCGCCTATGCGATATGCCTTACTCATGCCACTTGTCCTGTCTGCCTGTGCGACTTTTCCAGCGCTTGAAGGCACGATCAGCGATGCCGCCCGACTGGCGCCCTATCCGACGCTGACGCCACTGCCCCCGCTACCAACCGCGAATGATGATGATGAGGCCGCGTTGCAGGCGCGTATCGACGCGCTTCAGGCCCGTGCGGCCCGTATTCGTCAGATTGACATCGCTGCGTTGCAGTGACCGCGTGCTTTCGCTAGACCCGGCCTGAACCTATTGCAACGATGGACAGTGACTGATGACAACACCTCTTCGCCTTGGGATCGCGGGACTTGGCACCGTGGGTGTGGGCATTGTCCGGATCGTCCAGAAACATGGGACCCTGCTAGAGACCCGCGCAGGCCGGCCGATTGAGATCGTCGCCGTTTCCGCGCGATCCAAGACCAAGAACCGCGATGTCGATCTATCGAAATATGTTTGGGAAGAAGACCCGGTCGCTCTGGCAAAACGCGAAGACATCGACGTGTTCATCGAGGTCATGGGCGGCCATGAAGGACCCGCCAAAGACGCCACCGAAGCGGCCATTGCATCCAGCAAGGACGTGGTCAGCGCCAACAAGGCCCTGCTGGCGATCAGCGGCCAAGCATTGGCGGAAGCCGCCGAAGACGCAGGTCGAGTCATCCGGTTTGAGGCGGCGGTCGCAGGCGGTATCCCGGTGGTCAAATCCCTGACCGAAGGGTTGGCCGGAAACGAAATTACACGCGTCATGGGCGTGATGAATGGTAGCTGCAACTATATCCTGACCCGGATGGAGGATGCCGGTCTCAGCTACGAGGCGGTGTTCGATGAAGCCAATCAACTTGGCTTTCTGGAAGCGGACCCGGAACTGGATGTCGGTGGCATTGATGCCGGGCACAAACTGGCGCTGTTGTCGGCGATTGCCTTTGGCACACAGGTTGATTTCGACGCGGTAGAGCTGGAAGGCATCGGGTCCGTCACGATCGAAGACATCCATCAGGCTGCCGATATGGGCTATAAGATCAAGCTGCTGGGCGTTGCGCAAATGACAGGGCGCGGACTGGAACAGCGCATGTCGCCGTGTCTGGTCCCTGATACCTCGCCTTTGGGACAATTGCAGGGCGGCACGAATATGGTCGTACTGGAAGGCGACGCCGTCACCCAAATCGTGCTGCGCGGCCCTGGTGCGGGCGAAGGTCCAACGGCAAGTGCCGTGATGGGCGATGTGATGGATATCGCACGCGGATTACGTGTCTCGACCTTTGGACAACCCGCAAGGACATTGCGCAAAGCGCGTGCGGCACGTGCCGCTGTCCCTGCCCCTTACTATCTGCGAATGCAACTGATCGACAAACCGGGCGCATTGGCCAAGGTCGCCCATGCCCTAGGCGAAGCAGGCATATCCATCGACAGGATGCGCCAGTACGGACACCAGGATACCTCTGCTCCTGTGCTGATTGTGACGCACAAGACGACGCGCACCGCCTTGGACGAAGCCTTGGCCGATTTTAGAGCCACCGGCGTTGTTACGGGGACCCCGGTCGCAATCCGGATTGAGGCGGTTTAGCGCAAACAGGCTTGCCGCCACGGCATGGACAGGCTTTAGGGGTGGGTACGCCATCAAAGGACCAAACCATGCCTGACACACTGGATTTCAATGACCGCAATCTTTCACTGGGCCTTGCCCGGGTTTCAGAGGCTGCGGCAATCGCCTGCACCCCATTGATTGGCCGAGGGGATGAAAAGGCAGCAGATCAGGCCGCCGTGGATGCCATGCGGACGCAACTGAACAAGCTTGATATCGCCGGTGTCGTCGTCATTGGTGAGGGCGAGCGCGACGAAGCCCCCATGCTTTATATCGGCGAAGAGGTCGGCACGGGCACAGGCCCCGGCGTGGATATCGCGCTTGATCCATTGGAGGGGACGACCCTGACCGCCAAGGACATGCCGAATGCATTGGCCGTGATCGCGATGGGGCCGCGCGGGTCCATGCTGCATGCGCCAGACGTCTATATGGACAAACTTGCCATCGGTCCAGGCTTTCGCCCCGGTGTGGTCACGCTCGATATGTCGCCTGCCGAACGGGTGTCAGCCCTCGCCGCGGCGCGTGGCTGTTCGACCAATGACATCACGGTCTGTGTGTTGGAGCGCCCGCGCCACGAGGATATGATTGCCGAAATCCGCAGCACCGGCGCTGCGATCCGGTTGATCACTGATGGCGACGTGGCAGGTGTGATGCACTGCGCCGAACCGGAATTGACCGGCATTGATATGTACATGGGATCGGGTGGTGCCCCGGAAGGCGTGCTGGCGGCGGCCGCGCTTAAATGCATGGGTGGGCAGATCTTCGGCCGTCTGATGTTCCGCAACGATGACGAACGGGGCCGCGCGAAAAAAGCAGGGATCACGAATTTCGACCGCGTTTATACACGCGACGATATGGTGACGGGCGATGTGATTTTCGCAGCAACCGGGGTGACGGATGGATCGCTTGTGCCGGGCATCAAGCGTGAAGTTGGGTTTGTGACAGCAGAAACGATTTTGATGCGGTCCAAGACGGGCTC
This sequence comes from uncultured Yoonia sp., assembly GCA_965363665.1. Taxonomy (GTDB): domain Bacteria; phylum Pseudomonadota; class Alphaproteobacteria; order Rhodobacterales; family Rhodobacteraceae; genus Yoonia. The sequence goes on from CBDTVH010000012.1 coordinate 13,454, forward strand.
TGTCCGGCGCATGATCTATCGTAACCCTGTCGGCTAGGTCAGGATGCCTCCGGCGGGAGTTTTTTTGGCAAGATGATAATGAAGCCGTGGTCAAACGGCAGACTGGCGCATATTGTATGCGGTGATGAATGCACCACTAGATAAACCCGCTTCTTTGAACGTCACGGCCTCTGCAACGGGCCGTAGATGGGTCGGCCCGACCGTGGAAGAAGACCGCTTGTCCGAGGCGATGGCGCAGGAGACCGGATTGCCGGCCCCATTGTGCCGCGTGTTGGTCCGGCGCGGTGTGACGGCGCAGGAAGCACCCGGCTTTCTAACCCCGACCCTGCGTGAATTGCTACCGGACCCCCGCGTGCTTAAGGACATGGACCGTGCCACGAGGCGCTTTCTGCAGGCGGTAGAGGCCAGGCAACGCATTGCGGTTTTTGCTGATTATGACGTTGATGGCGGCACCTCTGCGGCGCTGCTGATCACCTGGCTGCGCGACATGGGGCTGAACGCCACGCTTTATGTGCCCGACCGGATCGACGAAGGTTATGGGCCCAATGATGACGCCATGTGCGCTTTGGCCAATGACCACGACCTGATCATTTGTGTCGATTGCGGCACGCTTTCGCACGGGCCGATCGCGGCAGCCGCGGGTGCGGATGTGATCGTGCTCGATCACCATCTGGGCGGTGAAACCCTGCCCGAGGCGGTCGCGGCATCCGGGTTCAAAGGCGTTGTCCTCGACCCCATCGGGTTGCATCCAGAGGTGCCGAAACTGATCGCCGATGCGCTGCGCTGGCGGGCGACGACCTCGGATGTGACCAGATGCGTGACGTGAGAGAGGCGTTTTTTACCAAGTGGTAAAATATGGTAGGCCCGGCAGGACTTGAACCCGCAACCAAAGCGTTATGAGCGCTCTGCTCTAACCAATTGAGCTACAGGCCCGCCATGTGTGTTTCAGTACCAGACCGCCGGGGCGCGTCAAGAGGTGCGGCACGCGGATGATGGACTCGTGCCGATGCCTGCGCTAAGGCAGCCGCGACCTTCGGAGGGTGCAGCATGACAGACGGCAAGAACGGCATCACCTACGCGGATGCGGGTGTGGATATCGACGCAGGCAACGCGCTGGTGGAGCGGATCAAACCTGCGGCCAAGCGCACGGCGCGGCCCGGTGTGATGTCGGGGCTGGGCGGCTTTGGCGCGCTCTTCGATCTCAAGGGGGCAGGCTATACCGA
>CBDTVH010000013.1:0-14571 GCA_965363665.1 uncultured Yoonia sp.
GATTTGGCCTGGCATCACAATTGTTTTCAACCATGGCAAAGCATATTATCGAAAAACTCGGGCCTGAAGAAGGAGAAGCGCTCATCAAACAGGCTGTTGAATCTTTCGGTAGAGAACGGGGCAAACGGATTGCAGATCTACGTGATGTGCGAAATTCCCGCGAACGTGGTGCGCGCGGCAGAGTTTGCCCAACGCTTTGATGGTTTCTCCATCGGCTCCAATGATCTAACGCAACTGACCCTTGGGATCGACCGCGACTCGGATTCGCTGGCAGGGCTCTTCCGCGAAGATGATCCGGCGGTGCTGTGGATGATCGAAACGGTCATCCGTGAGGCGCATAAGGCAGGATCGAAAGTGGGGTTCTGCGGGCAGGCGCCCAGCAACGACCCGAGCTATGCGCAAAAGCTGGTTGGATACGGCATCGACAGTATTTCGGTCACGCCGGACAGCTTTGTCAGCGTATTGCGTAATGTGGCGAAGGCGGAAGGGGGCTGAGACGTCGGGTTTGAAGCAACCGCTCTGCGCCTAGAGCAACTCAATTTCGCTTTGAGCGAACCGCGCCGTGGCCGTGTCGATATCACAAAGTGCCGTGCCTTCGGTGCTGACCGTGGCGCTGGCCGCCGCAACACCCCATCGCAGTGCTTGCGACAGGTCTTCACCGCGCGCCAAAGCCAAGGTTATCGCCCCGACAAAGGCATCACCTGCCCCGATCATGCTGCGGATCGGTGCGATTGGTGGGCGACACATCAGCCGGTGATCCCGCCCCACCAGAACAGACCCTTCCGCGCCGCGCCCGGTGACAACCGTCTTGGCCACGCCACGCGCGACCAAATCGGCGGCAAAATTGACGCTATCGGCGGTCGTGTACATTGGATGGCCGGCTGCCTCTGCCGCTTCTTTTTGATCAATGCGCAACAGGTGCACAGGCACCCTGGGATGCGCGATCAGGTCATCCAGCGCCACGCCTGAGGTGTCGATGCTGACTTTCGGCGCCTTGTATTGGGTGGCCGTGATGATGCGTTCCAACATGTCAAAGGGCAAACCGGGGGCAACGCTTCCGCTGATAACCAGAAAGCCGCCTTGGGTGGTTTGTTGCGCAATCGCCGCGATCAGCGCGTCGGCGTCCTGTTGCGTCAACTCCTCGCCCGGGACGCTGAAGCGATATTGCTCGCCAGTGCCGTTGTCGGTCACAGCAAAGCTTTGCCGGGTTTCGCCCGAGACAGGGACGGGCAGAACAGTGACATTTTCTATGGCAAGCAGGTCCAGCAACCGCTGGCCCATCGGGCCACCGACCGCGACCAATGCGCAGGCATCGCCCCCCAGTTTGCACACCGCACGGGCCACGTTGACACCGCCACCACCGGGATCAAAGCGCGGTTGGGCACAGCGCAGCTTTGGCCCCGCGATGACCTGCGCCACGTTCGTGGCTACATCAACCGATGGGTTCAAGGTGACTGTCAGAATATCCTTTTGTGCCAATGCGTTACTTTTTCTGCGCCATAGCCAGCCTCAGAACGGCAGCCAGAATGGCCTGCCCCAGCACAGGCGACCGCCCGGTGCCAATAACAGCATCACTGTCGCGGCTGGCGTCTTCGCGCAATGTGCAATGCCAATGGCCATCGCGATCATTGGCGCGTCCGCGAATGTGAACCGACCAGTCCGGGTAGGCATCATCAGCAATCAATATGGCATGATCGGTTGTGCCAATCCGATCCGGGCCAGGTAGTTCCACTTTTGGCAGCAAGAACCCGAGCGCATGGATAACGCCATCAAAATCCGCGATGCTCATGTCACGGGTGGTTTCCAGTTCCTTGATCAGAACGTCCAGTTCAGGGTCTTTCATTTGCTCAACTCCAGCGTCAACAACTGACGGGTTGGCCCCGCGTGCGATCAATGCATACCAAATTCTGCTATGGTCGCCTTTGATTTTGATCAATCCCAATCGGCTGGCCTGCGCTAGGACTGTCATGATTTCGATAAATCAGGAGCAGACCATGACCCGCATGATCCATGTCTTTGAACGTACGACCCACGAAGCCCATGAGTGGGTCAACGATCTGGCCGGGCGCACCGGCTGGCACAATGAGCGCGAAGTCCTGCGCCTTATGCGCGTTGTGCTTTGCAAGATCCGTGACCATTTGCCGGTGAATGAGATGGCGCAGTTTTCCGCTCAACTGCCGCTGATCCTGCGCGGGATGTTCTTTGAGGGCTGGCAGCCCAAACTGACCCCCGTGCATGAGCGTCATGCTGCGGATTTCATCGCTGATATTGATAGCAAGATCGGCGATGTGATCGAATACCAAGGACTGCCCGACATCAAGGCGGTCTTCAACGTCATCAATGCCCAAATTTCGCGGGGCGAGGTCGAAGATGTACGCGCCTGCCTGCCACAAGAGCTGCGCGATCTGTGGCCCGCACCCTGAATAATCTTACGCTTGCGCGCGGCTATACGGCCCGCGCGAGCACCCAATCCAGCGCTTGTGGCAACATCCCATCAAGTAAAACCTGAAAGCCCCGCACGATTGTATCGGCTTGATCGTCAGCAATGGTTCCGGTCTGATCGAAACGTTGCGTGCCAAGCACGCGTTGGTCTCGGTCACGCAGAACCGTGAATTCCAGCGCGACGTTGACTTCAAATCTGCCGTCGTCCTGCCGGTCCACACCGAAGGCATCAATCCGGGTCAAAAGCACGGTGTCGGGGATCGGCCCTGCGCCCTGCGCGCCCACAAAGCCAAGCCGCCCTGCTGACGCCAGCGACTGAACCAGAATGGATTGCAGCATTTGCGGCAAAGCATCAGCCCAACGGGCATCGGGCAGATAGGTCACTGACAGCGGGTCCTGCCGGATCAAAATGCGATCCGTTGCAATCGAAGCGGACGCCGCCGGTTCCACCACAAGCAACGTTTGTGCAGATCGGCGTCCCGGCGTGGCGATGCTGATGGGTTGCAGCGCATAGGTGTCCATGGGCAGGGCCGCGTCGTTCAGTGCGCTGATCGCGGTGCATCCCGGCAGGCCAAGTGCGCCAAGGGCAAAAGTGCGTCGTGTCAGGGTCATCAGGCTATCTCCGATATTCAGGGACGCGGTTGTCCAGAACGAACCCGGCCGGGTCCTGATCAAGACGGCGGATCACATCGTTGAGGGAACGGACAGCGGTGCGTGCCTCGCTGCCCAATTGGCCAAAGTCCCGTAACCCGGGGCTAAGGTTGGCGATTGCGCTACGCGCCTCGGCCACGCCAGCGCGCAGATCGGCCATGATCGCGGGCACGTCGGCAGTGACGGAAGACAGTGTTTCAGCCACATCATTCAGTGCTGCGCGGGCGTCGGCAAGAGCAGGTCCCACATCCGTTTCCATCAACCCGTCTGCACGCAGAAATGCCTGATCTGCGCTGGCCAATGCGTTGTCTGCGTTATTCAATGTCGTGCGCAGATCGCCTGCAAGTGGGACAACATCCTCGGCGATCAGCGTATTGATCGCGGTAATGGCCTCACTGGCCTGCTCGATCGCGGGGCCCAGCGTATCAATTGCGGCGTTTGCGTTCTCGAATGTTTTGGTGATTGACGCAAAAGATGTATCAGCGGCGTCCAATGTCGATCTTGTTGCCGCGCCAACCCCTTCAAACTCGGCGGCAAAACCTGTGATTTGATCGGTTGCTGCGCGCAAGGTGTCCGAGATATCCGAAAAATCGGTCAGCGCGTCTTCCAGCCCGGCAGTGGCATTGTCCACATTTCGTAGAATACTGCGCACAAGATCCTGATTTTCAGGGCCCGTCAGCGTTTCCAGTTGCCCAATAATGTTCGCGGCATCGTCGATCAATTCAGGCGCACTGCTTACCAAGGACTGGAACGACGATTGGCGGGACGGAATGATCGGCGGGCCGTCCGCCTGGGGTGTCAGCAGGGGCGCGCCCGGCGATCCACCGGACAATGCGATATAGGCAACCCCGGTGACCCCTTGGGATTCCAACCGCGCGACCGTGTCGACGGCAACGGGGGTGGTCGCATCAATTTCCAATGCGACGTAAGCCTTGCTGGGGTCTTCTTCCCAAATTCGGATGCCAGTGACACTGCCGACCGAGACCCCGTTGAACAAAACGTCCGCTGACTGATCAAGGCCGGACACGTTGTCGAACAGCACCCCATATTGCGCATATTGCCGGTCAATCTGTACGCTGGCCAGCCAAAGAAAGAACCCCAACCCGCCAAGGATACCCAGAACCGTAAAAAGCCCGATAATGATAAAATGCGCGCGCGTTTCCATCAGAGCGTTTCCTTTTGAGCAAGAGCGGCGCGGGCGCGCGGTCCTTTGAAATAGGCCTGCACCCAGGGGTGATCGACATCCTGCATTTCAGCCATTGTCCCGGTGGCAAGTACACGGCGCTCGGCCAGCACAGCGATACGGTCGCAGATCGCATGTAGGCTATCAAGATCGTGCGTTACCAGAAACACGGTCAGCCCCAGGGCGCGGCGCAGTTGGGCCGTCAGTTCGTCAAAGGCCGCAGCCCCGATGGGGTCCAGCCCGGCGGTTGGTTCGTCCAGAAAGACGATTTCAGGGTCAAGCGCGATGGCACGGGCAAAGCCTGCGCGTTTACGCATCCCCCCAGACAATTCCGACGGCATCTTTGGCAGCGCATCCTCCGGCAACCCGACCATGCGGACCTTGACGGCAGCCAAAGCCGACCGCGTCTGGGGCGACAGTTCGGTCTGTTCCCGCATTGGTGCTTCGACGTTCTGCTGCACATTCAGCGATGAAAACAAAGCGCCGTCCTGGAACATCACGCCCCAGCGCTTGCGCAGGCGGCGGTAATCCTCGGCGCTGGTGTCGCGCACGCTTTGGCCAAAGACGGTGATCTGGCCTTCTGCCGGTTTCAGCAGCCCAACGACCGCCTGCAACAGAACCGATTTACCCGTGCCAGAGCCGCCGACAATGCCGATAATTTCGCCCCGTTGCACATCAAGGTCCAGGCCGTCGTGCACCGTGTGCTTGCCAAACCGGGTGACAAGACCGCGGACGCTGATGATGGGGTCATTCGCCATCAGACCCCCAAGATCGCAAAAAAGATGGAAAAGAGTGCGTCGGCCGTGATGACCAGAAAGATCGACAGCACCACCGAGGTCGAGGTCAGATGCCCCAGCGATTCCGCGTTGCCTTTCACCTGCATCCCTTCAAAACAGCCGACGATGCCGATGATAAGGGCGAAGAAAGGCGCTTTGATCAGGCCCACGATCAGATGTTCGACACCAGTGTTGCTGACCAGTCTGGATTGAAATACGCCCGGTGAAACGCCCAACTCGATCCACGACATCAACGCGCCCCCGAACAGCCCCGCAAAATTGGCGATGACGCCCAGCACCGGCAGCATGATGATCAACGCAATGACCCGCGGCGCGACCAGTACTTCGACGGGGTCTAGCCCGAGGGTGCGCATCGCGTCGATCTCTTCGCGCATCTTCATGGAGCCGATTGCGGCGGTAAAGGCCGATCCCGACCGCCCGGCGACGATGATCGACGTCAGCAGGATGCCCAGTTCGCGCAATATCGAGATTGCGATCAGATCGACGACAAAGACCTCGGCCCCGAACTGGCGCAACTGTGCGGCCCCCTGAAAGGCCAGGACGACGCCGATCAGGAATGCCATCAGCGAAACGATGGGGACGGCGTTCAACCCCACCTGCTGCATATGATGCACGATTGCAGTCCAACGGATACGGGATGGCCGCAGGATCAGGCCGATGATCGTGGCGACAACCCGCCCCAGAAATCCGATGATGGACAGGGTTTGTTGCAGTGCGGCGACCGTGCGGCGGCCTACCTGTTCCAGACGGTCCGGCAGCGTCAAACCGGGCACTTCAGCGTGGTCTGTTTCCGGCATGTTGCGGCGTAGCGTTTCGATCAGGTCGTTTTGCAAAGCGCTGGTGCCTGTGATTGCGGGGTTCAGACCATCAGCCTTCAGGCGGCGTTCCAGCATGACGACGGCCCAGGCCCCGGCGGTATCGAAGTGTTTGACGCCAGAAAGATCAATGGTTTCGGCCTTGCCCTGCTGCAGATCAAGGCTTTCGATTGTGCCGATCACCAGATCACCTTGCAACACAAAGGCCCCCTCTGCGATCGTCAGACGCGGAGGGGTTGAACGTTGTAGGGCATTGGAAGCGTCGTTATTCATATCAATGTCTTAGGCTGTCCAACGGGCGTCCGCGTTGATCAAGGTCAATGAGGCCTCAGATGCTGTCTTGATAAACATCAATGGCCGCTTTGCTATAATCCATAGGCTGATGGATATGAAACACCCTTCCAAGAGGCCTACCATGAAATTCATTCCGATCATTGCCATCCTTTTTCTTGTAAGCTGCGCTGCCGAAGGGCGCTATCCGGTATCGGGTGAAGAATGCACCCCGGGCGATCCGGTTCTGACGATGGATGCCGCCGACTGCACAGTTCCCACTTTGGGCTAAAGCCTTTGCAACCTGCATCTTTGGTGGCACTTGGGGCTCTTTTTCTTTGTGGTCTGGTGGCTGACCTTGTGTCGCGGAAAACCAGGTTTCCGCGTGTCACCCTGTTGCTGTTCATCGGTTTGGCAGCGGGCGGGGCTGGGTTCGATCTGATCCCGCCGGACCTTCAGGCGTGGTATGATATACTTTCTGTGATCGCGTTGACGATGGTGGCGTTTCTGCTGGGTGGCGCGCTGCACCGGGACACGCTGCGCCAGCATGGCCGGGCAATCATGGCGATTTCCCTGGCGATTGTCCTGGGAACACTTGCCATTGTCAGCGCCGGGCTGGTGCTGGTCGGGCTGCCTTTGGGGCTGGCACTTCTGCTGGCCGCGATTGCGACTGCGACCGCCCCAGCGGCCACAAATGATGTGATCCTGCAATCGGGTGTTCAGAATGGTTTTACCCAAACGGTCCGTGGCATTGTCGCTATTGATGATGTTTGGGGGCTTTTGGTGTTCAGCCTTGTCTTGGTCGGCGTTGCCCAACTGGAAGGACACCAGGATCTTATCGGCGTGTCACATGCCGCGTGGGAGATTGGTGGCGCAATCATGCTGGGCCTTTTGATCGGTGGCCCTGCGGCGCTGTTGACCGGACGATTGCACGATGGTGAACCGCTTGAGATTGAGGCGCTGAGCCTTGTTTTCCTGACCGCTGGCATGTCGCTTTGGTTTGAAGTGTCATTCCTGATTACGGGCATGGTCGTGGGTGCCGTTATCGTCAATCTGGCGGCTCATCACACCAAAGCCTTCAATGAAATCACGCATATCCAGTGGCCCTTCGTTGTTCTGTTTTTCATCCTTGCGGGGGCATCGCTGGAAATCGACGTGGCGCGGAGCTTGGGTGCGGTCGGCCTTGCGTTCATTGTCCTGAGAATAGTGGCGCGTATTGCTGGTGGATGGGCCGGGGCGCGGGTGGCCCGGGTTCGGCCACGCGAACGGATTTGGTATGGGGTCGCGCTATTGCCGCAGGCAGGCGTTGCCATCGGGATGGCGCTGATTGCCGCGCAACGTTTTCCTGACTGGGGCGCGCAGATCATCGCGCTTACGATTGCGACAACAGTTATTTTTGAAATTCTTGGTCCGATTGCAACGCTTTACGCGATCAGTCGCACGGCACGCGAAGATGGTTGAGCGACCGGTGGTCGCACTTATCAAACAGTCTGATTGAGAGCGCTCTACCAGATATTGCGTCGGCCAGTCCCGTCTTTCGTGTGCAGATGCCCGATCAAATTGGCAAGCGTGACGATGCCCAGCAGCTTGTGGTCCTTGACCACCAGAAACTTGCGGGTTCCAGTCATGGCAATGTGTTTGAGAAGGTCCGCAACCGGCATGTCAGGTGCAATCATCGTCGCGTTATCCAGCCCGATAAACACATCGTCCACGCGTGTGTTGCTCCAGTTCTCGCGGTCGATCGCTGACAGCACCTCTTTGTCGATCTGGCCGATCAAGATGCCGTTCTCCATAACCGGCGCAAAGCTGACATGGTGTTTCAGCATCACCTGATTGACGAATTCCGATAGGGTCGTTTCCGGCTCAACGACGATCGGGTTGCGGATCATCACGTCCGTGACGGATTTACCCTCGAACGTGCTTTGGATCAGTTGATTTTGATAGGCCGACCGTGCGGCGGCCAAAATGAAGAAACCAATCAGGATATACCAAAGCCCGGCTGTCGGGGCCCCCTGGAAAAGTGCGAGGACACCTAGAATTGTCAGGCCATACCCAAAGACCTTGCCTGACTGCGCAGCCGTTCGTGTCGCCCTAAGCACATTGCCGTGCCGGTTCCACAGATAGGCGCGCAGCACACGGCCCCCATCAAGCGGAAACGCCGGCACCATGTTGAAGATGGCAAGGATCAGGTTGATGGTCGCCAGATAAGCCAGAACGGCGGCAAACGCCCCCAATCCCAGAAGATTATAGACCAACAGACTGATCAGCCAAAAGCCAGAGCCAAGCGCGACACTCATCGCGGGGCCTGCGATCGCCACCCAGAACTCGGCCTTTGCAGATGGCACCTCTGTTTCAAGCTCGGCCACACCACCGAACAAAAACAAGGTGATTCCGGTGATCCGCACCCCGTAACTGCGCGCAACGACCGAATGTGCCATTTCGTGCAACAGGAGTGATCCAAAGAACCCTAGCATCGCGATAACGGCCAGCGCAAAATAGGCTGCATCGGCCAAATCAGGCAGCGTCATCGGAAAGTACTGGGTGGCAAGCGTCCAGGTGATCAAGGTTGCGATCAAGAACCAGCTTGGATCCAGCTTGATATCGAAACCTGCCAACCTGAACAGCTTGATCGCACCTGAAAACATCGGGACACCTCATTCCGTGCGGTTCGCTTACCATCCCGCAAACCCCGCATGATTGAGCAATGTCAAAACGCTAGCCGAAAATCTGCGGTACCGGGGGGATTATGAACCGGCCTGCGTCGATTGCCTGCCCTTGACGGCCTGTCGCGCCTACATCTGATACACATAGGTTCCCGGCGCATCGGATATTGCGGCGTGGTTGTTCGAGCCCATCTTGGGCGGCTTCATTTTTTGGCTGCTATGTTTGCCAAGCCAATTTGTGTAGGCAGGCCACCACGATCCGGGTACCGGATCATTCACCGCAAGCCACAGGTCTGGTCCGATGTAATGCGCGCCGCTTTCACGATGCGACATGCGAAAGTGCCGGCGCGGATGACCCGGCTCACTCAGGATACCGCCATTGTGCCCACCTTTCGTCAACACAAAGGTCAGATCGCAGTCAGTGAACAGTTTGGTCTTATAAACCGAGCGCCACGGTGCGATGTGGTCGGTTTCGGTTGCGACGACGAACATGGGCAGGTCGATGTCCTTAAGGGCAATCACCCGTCCTTCGACGGCAAAGCGGCCAGCAGTAAGGCGATTTTCCAGGAACAGTCCGCGTAGATATTCAGAGTGCATTCTTGCAGGCATCCGGGTCGCATCGCCATTCCAGACCATGATATCGGTAGGCAGGTCTGCCCTACCCAGAAAATAGCGGTTCACCGCGCGGGTATAGATCAGGTCTTCGGCGCGGATCGACGCAAAGGTGCGGGTCATCTGCGGGCGGTCAAGAAAGCCCTGTTCCCACATCATATCCTCGACGAAAGCGACCTGGCTTTCATCGACGAACAACAGCAGCTCGCCGGCCTCTGCAAAGTCAACTTGCGTGGCCATCAATGTGACCGAAGCCAGGCGATCGTCGCCGTCGCGCGCCATCGTGGCCGCAGCAATTGCCAGCAATGTGCCGCCAAGACAGTAGCCATTCGCGTGGATCTTCTGGTCTGGCACAATCGTATTGATCACGTCTATCGCAGCCAGAACACCCTGCTTGCGGTAATCCTCAAGCGACAGGTCAGCCTGATCTGCCGTGGGATTGCACCAAGAAATCATGAAGACGGTGAAACCCTGCTCCAGCAGATACTTCACCATCGAGTTCTCAGGCGATAGATCAAGAATATAGTATTTCATGATCCACGCGGGGATGAAAAGCAGAGGCTCCGGGTGGGTTTTTTTGGTCTGGGGTGCGTATTGGATCAGCTCGAACAATGCGTTGCGATAGACGACCTTGCCGGGCGTGCAGGCCAGATCGGTGCCAACCTGAAATCCTTCCGGCGGTGGTCTGTGTTCCTGCGTCAGCGTTTGCATCAGATCCTGCGTGAAGTGTGCGCTGCCGTCGATCAGGTTTTGCCCTTTCTGCATCATCGTGGTTTTGATGATTTCAGGGTTGGTCCAGGGAAAATTTGACGGCGATACCAGATCAAGCATTTGGCGCATCTGGAACCTTGCGCGGTCGGCATCCTGCTTGCGCAGTCCACGAATGTCGTCAGTGGCGTGATCCCACCAATCCTGCACAGCCAGAAACCCTTGTTTCCAGATATTGAAGGGCGGTGTGTCCCACGCCGGATCAGCAAAGCGATGATCATAGGATTTTGGCGCAAACGGGGCAGTGTCAGGATTGGCCGATAGACCGGCCCCATAGGCCATGACCCGAAACGCATTGGTCCAGGCGCGTTCCATCAACTCAAGCTGACGCCCCGGCGAGCGGGCAAGATGCAGCCCCCAGTCGTGCCAGGTTTCGGAAACGGCGTGGGGGGACATGCCCCCTGTCACCTTGGCCACCGCTGCACGAATGGCGCGGTCAAGGTTGCGGTGCGAATACGGTGCAGGCGCGTCAGGTGCCGTCAGAGTGTTCTTGGGGATCACTGTCGGCAACGAACGGTCCGGTTTTGCGGGTGTTTCAGTCATAGATCACCTGGTGGTTGGAAAGGTTCATTTGACCGCAACCACCGTTTGAGCGGCATGATGCAGCACTTTTTGCGACACGCTGCCCAGCACTGTACCTCTGATCTTGCCCAATCCCCGTGAGCCAAGAACGATCATGTCGGCCTCTTGCGCCTCTGCGGCATCAAGGATTTGGTCGGCGTAATCGCCGTTGCGGGATGCGGTCTGTACGTTTTGCACGCCCCATTCCTCGGCATGGGATTTGGCAAAGGCCAACAGATTCTCACCCAAAGCTGCGATGACGCGCATTCTGCCATCGTCATCACCACTTGGTGCAAACAGATCGTATGCGCGGCCAGCCGTATAGGTGACGCCCGGGCGCACAGTTTGGTGCACGCGCTCTGCCAGATGTTCGACCTCGGCCATGCGCACCATTTCCTCGGCCGGGCGGCCATGCATCAAAACGTGCAAAATATACAGATCGGCGTGCAGCTTGGTCGCCAGTTCAGACGCCAGATCAAGGGCGCGGCGGCTATTGTCCGAACCATCGTAAGCCAGAAGAATTGTACGGATCATCGGATTGCTCCCATTTCTGCGTCACCGGGACCGAACGCTTTGTGCGGTCCCTGCAAACCCTGCCAGATCAGCGGGCGATGGCATTGAGCGATATCAATCGTGACAGACCCGAACGACCGTCGCGGATGCTTGTGATCCACGGCTGCGTCCGTCATAATTTTCGGTATGCCAAATACGTGCAACTTACTGGTTTTTAGCGATCTCGATGGAACCCTGATCGACCACGACACCTATGACTGGTGCCCTGCACGACCGGCAATCGAGGCGCTGAAAAAATGCTCTGCCGGACTTGTCTTGGCGAGCAGCAAGACAGCCGCTGAAATGGGTCCGCTGCGTGCAGACATCGGCGCTGAGGCATGGCCTGCCATCGTGGAGAATGGGGCAGGGGTATTGCCGCCTCGCGCAACCGAGGTTACGGACACCAGCCAATATGATGCTGTTCGGTCGGCGCTCAACACGGTGCCTGCGGCGTTGCGCGACCTGTTTTGCGGGTTTGGCGATGTCACCGCAGCACAGGTTGCCGAGATGACTGGACTTTCAATTGGTGACGCTTTGTTGGCGCAAAGGCGTGATTTTTCCGAGCCGGGCCGCTGGCGCGGTACACAGGCGCAAAAGGATGCGTTTCTGGTCGCCTTGGCTGAACAGGGTCTGACGGCGCAACAGGGTGGCCGCTTTCTGACGCTGTCTTTTGGGCGCAACAAAGTTGATCAAATGCGCACGATTATCGACAAGTATCAGCCGCGACATACGATTGCGCTTGGAGATGCGCCCAACGATATCGCAATGTTGGAGAATGCTGATATCGGGATTGTCATTGCCAACCCTGCGCGCCCGCCGTTGCCGCCGCTGAAAGCCGAACACACGGGCCGCATCATACGCACGAAAGACGCCGGTCCAGTTGGATGGAATACGGCCATACTCGACGCGCTCGACCGCCTTGAACCACGATAGGACACGACCAAATGGCTGATTTTCATCAGAACGGAAACATCACTACGTTGCACAATCTGCGGACGCGTTCAGTTCAGGAGATAGAGGCCGAGTTGCGTGCTTTTGCGGGGTCGCGCAAGATTTCGTTGATCCTGCCGTGCCTCTATTCAGAGCTTGAGGGCGATGCGATGCCAAATATCATCGCTGAATTGTCGAAGGTCAATTACCTGCACCGCATCATTGTCGGGCTGGATGCCGCCGGAGAAGAGCAGTTCCGCCGTGCCAAGTCTTTCTTCAAGGGTTTGAACCAGAACCATATCGTCATCTGGAATGACAGCCCGCGCATGCTTGCGCTGGGCGCACGCCTGCATGACCTGGGTTTGGCGCCTAATGAGCAGGGGAAAGGCAAAAATGTCTGGTCATCGCTGGGGTATTTGATGAGCTGTGCAGACAGTTCAATCATGGCGATCCATGATTGTGATATTCTGACCTATGACAAGGAAATGCTGGCGCGTTTGGTCTATCCCGTCGCCAACCCCAATTTCCCCTATCAGGTCGCCAAGGGGTATTATGCCCGCATCGGTGGTGGCAAAATGAATGGTCGGGTGACGCGCCTGTTGGTCAGCCCACTTTTGATCGCTTTGAACCGTGTCATTGGACCCCGCGATTACATTGATTACCTGCGCAGCTTTCGGTACCCGCTGTCGGGCGAGTTTGCGATGCGCACGGCGATCCTGCCGGATTTGCGCATCCCTTCCGACTGGGGGCTTGAAATCGGCGTCTTGTCCGAGGCGTGGCGCAACCTTGCACCCAAGGCGGTTTGTCAGGTCGAGATTTCAGACGCCTACGACCATAAGCATCAGGATCTGGGCGCAGAAACAACCGGATCGGGCCTCAACCGGATGTCGACCGATATCTGCAAAGCGATCTTTCGCAAATTGGCCGCCGACGGCACAGTGTTTACGCCCAATGTGTTCCGCACGCTGAAAGCCACGTATTACCGCTGTGCGCTTGATCTGCTGGATGGGTATTATAGCGATGCCAAAATGAATGGCTTGGAGATTGACCGGCATACCGAAGAGAACTCAATCGAGATGTTTGCCGAGAACATCATGCGCGCGGGCCAGGTCTTTCTTGATAACCCGCACGAAACGCCGTTCATCGCAACATGGAACCGGGTGCATGCCGCCGATCCGACGTTTCTGACAGATATGAATGAGGCGGCGCTGGCGGATGAAGCGGATTACCAGTGATCAATGGGCCCGGTTCGTGATCCAACGACATTGATAGGGGGCCAGCGTCACGGCCTCTTGATCCATTTCAAGGGCATCGCCGCTTAACAGGTCAACCCAGGTTTCATCTTCGATCAGATTCATTGAAAGTTGGGACAAATCAACCGGCTGATCGCTGACGTTGTGCAAGGCAAACATTGATTGCCTCCGATCAAGGCTTTGCCGCCAGACACCGAACACACGGTCCCCGAGCGGCATGGTAAACTGGGTTGCATTGGGGTGAAAGGCGGGTTGCCGCGCGCGGATGCGTAGCCGTTCTGAAAGGGCTGCCAGGATTTGCGACTGCGGTGTATCCGGATCGTCCAGCAACGCATTCAACGTCGGATAGTCCCACCGGTGCCGGTTGATGGCACGATTCATGCCACGGTGAGCGACCTCTGCATGATCATTTGGCGTGGCAAGCATGGAATGGATATAGAAAGCTGGAATACCTTCCAGCGACATCACGATCGTCTGGGTGCAGATGAAGCGGGCGAAATGGTGGTCGTCCTTTCCTGCAAAGGTTTGCGCGGTAGCCTCATAGTAGGTTGTGTTGATTTCATAGGGTGCCTCGCCCCCATCGGGCAAAGCGCGCATCGACACAAGGCCACCGATGTCCTTGATCGTGTCGATCATCCGCGCCTGTTCGTCAGCGGGTAAAATGCCCTCGGCCGGTCGCATCCCTATACCGTCATGGCTGGCCGTGAAATTCAGGTAGGCACAGCCCATCGGGGCAGGGGGCATCCCACTTTGCCAATGACGCAGGTAATGGGCCGACCCTGACATCACCGCATGCAGGATAAGGGGCGGCAGCGGAAAATTGTAAATCGCATGAGCTTCGTCGTGATTGCCGAAATAGCTGAGGTTTTCAGCCTTTGGCACATTGGTTTCGGTCAGCAGAATGATTGTGTCAGACGCATAGTCACACAAGAGCCGCATCAATTTCACGATGGCATGCGTCTGCGGCAGGTGGATCGACGGCGTGCCCGGCTCTTTCCAAAGAAACGCAACCGCATCCAATCGGATGATCTGAACACCGTTGTCGACGTGAAGCCGAATGATCCGCAGAAATTC
>CBDTVH010000014.1:0-14097 GCA_965363665.1 uncultured Yoonia sp.
TCAGGCCATCGGTCAGTTGGTCAAACCGGACACCGCCAGCCGTCGAAATCGCTTCGTCCATCGGTCGCGGGCCTTCGTGCATCACAGGTAGCGCCTTGATGATGCTTGCAATGTCGTCTGGAAACGATCGCCCGCATTCTGATACCAGCGCAATGTGCACTGGCGCCAATTTCAACGTCTTGCGCAGGTGGTTTGACAGGCTTGCCTTGCCGCGGGGCCTGTCCAGCGCCTTGCGGACTTTCTCAAGTGACCAATCTGGTTTCAGATCAAGCGTCAGCGTCGCCCCTTCGCGCATGGCCCGCGACACCGCGTAGACCCCGCCGCCCTCGATCCCGCGTTGAGATATGATGAATTCGCCGCGGGATGTCTGGTGGCCTGCGTTCAGCGCAACGGATTTGACCGGTGATCCCAAATAGGGCGCCATGTAATCGGACCAATCGACGACAAAGCCCATGTTTGCCGGTTTGAAGGGTGTGACACTTTCTGACAGATGCGCCGCCCATTGCCCGTCAGAGCCAAGGCGCGCCCAACTGGCCCCGCCCGTTGCCAGAACCGTCACCTGCGGCGTAATTTCCTGAGCGCCTAATGGCGTATCGAAAACCAGTGCCCCGTCGCGCCAACCATCCCACCGCCAACGCGTCTTGATTTGCACGCCCATGCCGTCCAGCCGCCCCAACCATGCACGCAACAAGGGCGAGGCTTTCATCACGGTCGGAAACACACGCCCCGTTGACCCGGTAAAGACCTGCTGGCCCAACCCTTCGGCCCACGCGATGATGTGATCGGGGCCGCATTGCGCGAGGGCCGTTGCAAGCGCCGTTGGGAGTTCGCCACCATACGCGGCAAGAAACGCGCCATCCGGTTCCGCTTTGGTGATGTTCAGCCCCGATTTACCAGCCATCAGAAATTTACGCCCCACGGACGGCATCGCCTCGGCAACTGTCACTGACAGACCTGCTTTGCCAAGTTCCTCAGCCGCCATCAATCCGGCTGGACCCGCGCCGATGACGACCGCATCGGTCACGCGGGGATCTGGGCCGTCATTCCCTTGATCGCCGCGATATGGGCAGGATTGGCCGATAGGGCATCGGCACCCAAGGCATTGGCCGTCGTCATCAGCGCATCGGGGGCAACGATTTGATCAACCAGACCCCAGACTTCCGCCTGCTCGGCCGAAACCTTCTGCCCGGCCATCAGGATCAGTTTGGCACGTGCCGGGCCGACCAGGGCGACAAGGCGCAGGGGGTCGGAGGGTTGCGGCAAGAACCCAAGCTTCATGACCGGATAAAAGAACTTTGCCTTGGCGACTGCGATCCGCAGATCACAGGCCAAGACCATGCCGAACGCGCCACCGGCAACCGTGCCATTCAGCGCGGCGATACTCAGCCCCGGCAGGTTGGCGATCGCTTTTGAAAGCCGTTCCCAAACCGGGTCGGTCGCAAGGCCAGCACGGGCCGCATCAAGGTCAGCACCGGCGCTGAAGACACTGCCCGTTCCCGTCAGTATAAACAGCTTGGCCGCCTGCGCCGCTTCGGTGATATCGGCCAGTTCAGTCAGCATTTCGCGCGTCAACGCGCCTGCCTTGTCGGGGCGGTCGATGGTGACGGTCCATGTATCGCCGTCCCTGTCACAGCGGATCATATAAGGCCGACCTTCTTGCGAATGTCATCTTCGCGCAGGCTGATGTCATCGCCAAGGTAGGCATCCGCGTCGGACGTACACATCCACAAAAGCGCCTGCGCGGGCCATTCAGGTGGAATATGCACCGACCAGTCCAATTGGCTGACAGGGTTGATCCCCGAGGCCTTGATCTCGCGCTGCATCTGGGTGGCGACGGTACCCGGCGACAGGCCCAGGATGCGCAGGCCCTTGTCGCGCGATTCCTTGTCCGCCGCGCGGGTCAGCATGTAAACCGCCGCCTTTGAGCTACAGTAGGCCGACCAGCCTTCCACCGGGCCGTGCGCCGCGCCGGATGAAATGTTGATGATCGTACCATGCCCTTGGGCAATCATCCCCGGCATGGCGGCGTGCAGCCCATACATCACGCCTTTCAGATTGATGTCTATTGTGCGTGACCATGCGGCTGGATCGGTGTCTTGCAGATGCCCGATGGGGTCGACGACGCCCGCGTTGTTGATCAGTATGTCCAATCCGCCAAAGGTTTGCGCCGTTGCCTCGACCGCTGCGGACACTTCCGCGTAACGGGACACATCGCAGGGGATTGCCAGCGCCTTTTCGCCAATCTTTCCTGCGATGTCTGCAATCTCATCCGTGCTGCGTGCCACAAGCCCGACATTTGCACCGGCGTCCGCAAAAGCATAGGCAGCCGCTTTGCCGATGCCACGGCTTGCCCCGGTGATAAGTACGGTTTTCCCGGCTAAATTGATGTTTTTCACCGCAGTCCCTTTCAGGTTATGTTTGGGATCGCTACTTACTGAATCAATAGCAACGCCCTTCGGTTCCATCTTAGGAAGCCAAGGCGCGATCCGAAAGAGACATAACGAAAGGACCACCTATGACTTATACCACTGGAATGCGCAGCGCCGTGTGCCTCGCCGCGCTGATTGCCGGCAGTGCAGCGCAAGCCGACGTGACGGCAGCGCAAGTCTGGGAGGACTGGAAAGCGCAGTTGGCCCTTTATGGTGAAGACAACCTGACGATTGGCGCAGAAGAGACATCCAGCGGCGTTTTGACCGTCCGCGACCTTGGATTGCGTGCCTCGGACGATGAGGTAACGGCGCAGGTCACGATTGATGCGATCACCTTTAACGAACAGTCTGACGGATCGGTCCGGGTCACGATGGACGAAAGCTATCCTGTTGTCGTGACCGGCGAAGATGGCGTGGTGATCACGATCATGGTGAGCCAGCAGAACATGGAAATGATCGTCAGTGGCGACCCTGACGCACTGGATTATGATATCACCGCCGATCAGTACAAGATCGCGCTGCAAGATGTCGTCGATGGCGACGTGACCTTCACGGGTGACGCGGAAATCGCGATGAACGACGTCGATCTGACCTACAACACCATGGTGGGTGATCTGCGCGATATCTCGTATAGTGGCACGGTTGCGTCCGTCGACATTCTTGTTGATTTCCAGATCCCTGGCGGAAATGGCGAATATGTCACCGGCGGCGGTAAACTGGTCGGTCTGACGACGCAGGCCGAAATGTCCGTCCCGCTGGATGCCGATTTTGAGGACCCTGACAGCCTTGTAAATGACGGGTTCGCCATTGCAGGCGGCTATACGATCGACAGTGCGGACTATGTTTTCGACATCAACGCCGAAGGTGATCAGGCCTCTGGTTCGATCAGCACGGGGTCTGCGACCCTGACCGGTGAGATGAACAGCAGCACGGTTGGCTATGCTTCCAACACCAATGATATCGCGCTGAGCATCAATACAAGTGAGTTCCCGCTGCCGATCGAGGTAAGTCTTGCGGAATACGGTGTCAATTTCCGTATGCCGACCGGTGTGTCTGAAGAACCTTCTGATTTTGCGGTCGGCTTTGATCTGATTGATTTGAACATCAGCGACGCGATCTGGGATTTGTTTGATGCAGGCAATGTGCTGCCGCGTGATCCGGCCACGATCCAATTGGCGATCAGTGGCAAAGCCAAGGCGCTTTTCGATATGTTCGATCCAGAACAGCAGGACGCGATGAACAGCGCCGACATGCCATATGAGCTTGAATCCGTAACGATTGACACCCTGAACATCGACGCCGCTGGCGCCATGGTCACGGGTGACGGCGCTTTCACGTTCGACAACAGCGACATGGAAAGCTTTGCGCCGCTGCCACGTCCAGAAGGCCAGGCATCGGTTCAGATCACGGGCTTCAACGCGCTTCTGGATAACCTTGTCGCGATGGGTCTGGTGCCTGAACAGGACGTGATGGGTGCCCGGATGATGGTGGGTATGTTTGCCCGCTCGACCGGTGAGGACCAGATGGAAACATCGGTTGAGATTTTGCCGAATGGTCAGGTGAACGTGAACGGCAACCGCGTGCGTTAACGCGCTTTACTGAATGAAGGGCGCGGGTGGTCACATCCGCGCCCTTTTCGTTTGCCCGGCGGCTTGGCCTTGCGGGCCAGACCCCGGCGCACTAGGTCTTTGATCAAGCAAAGGATACCTGATGACCCAATCGCTCTCCGACCTGTCTGATCAAATACTGCAAGCCGCCAAACGCGCCGGTGCTGACGCTGCCGACGCCATAGCCGTGGATGGCACATCCGTGTCGATCACGGTGCGCGAAGGCGCGTTGGAGCAGGCAGAGCGGTCCGAGGGGATCGACATTGGCCTGCGCGTATTCATCGGCCAGCG
Source organism: uncultured Yoonia sp. (assembly GCA_965363665.1). GTDB lineage: Bacteria > Pseudomonadota > Alphaproteobacteria > Rhodobacterales > Rhodobacteraceae > Yoonia. The sequence continues at coordinate 4,328 of CBDTVH010000014.1, forward strand.
TCAGGCCTGCGTGTCGTCGTCCGACACCAAGCCTGACACGTTAAGGCAGATGGCCGAACGCGCCGTCGCGATGGCCAAGGAAGCGCCCGAAGACCCCTATGCCGGTTTGGCGGACCCGTCGCAATTGACGACAAACACCGCGACCGAGACGCTTGAGCTCTATGACCCCAGTGACGAACCGGACCCGGCCGCTCTGCAAGACGATGCCACGCGGGCTGAGGCGGCTGCGTTGCGCAATCCGGGCGTCAGCCAGGTGCAATCGGCCTCGGCTGGTTATGGCCGTCGCCGTATTCACCTTGCGGCCACCAATGGCTTTTCGGCGGGCTATGCACGCAGTGATCGTGGTTTGTCCTGCGTTGCCATCAGTGGGACCGGAACCGGGATGGAACGGGACTATGATTATGACAGCCGGGTGTTTCAGGCTGATCTGCGGGATGCCGAGGAAATCGGGCGCATCGCCGCGGAACGCGCGGTTGAACGCGCGGGCGCCAGGAAACCGCGGACCGGCGCGTTCCCGGTGCTGTTTGATGAACGTGTCGCCAGTTCCCTGATCGGCAGCCTGCTGCAAGCGACCAACGGCATGATGATCGCGCGTGGTTCCAGTTGGTTGCGCGATGCTGTGGGGACGCAGGTGTTGCCAAAGGGGCTTTCGGTCATCGAAGACCCGCACCGCGCCCGCGTCAGCGGATCGCGTTTGTTTGATGCCGAAGGTCTGCCCACGGCGCAGCGGGCGATTGTCGATGATGGCGTGCTCACCGGCTGGACGCTTGATCTTGCCACCGGTCGCAAGCTTGGGATGGACAGCACGGCCAATGCTGCCCGCAACACAAGTTCACCGCCGTCCCCAAGTCTGACCAATGTGGCGCTGACGCAAGGCGATAAATCGCGCGACGACCTGATCAAAGAGATGGGAACCGGGCTGCTGGTCACCTCCATGATCGGTTCGACCATCAATCCGAACACGGGTGATTATTCACGCGGTGCTGCGGGTTTCTGGGTTGAGAACGGCGAAATCACCTACGCGGTGAACGAATGTACCGTTGCAGGCAACCTGCGCGATATGCTGATGACGATCGTGCCTGCCAATGACGCGCGGACGCACCTGTCGCGGGTCGTGCCATCACTGCTGGTTGAGGGGCTCACCCTTGCCGGCGACTGATCTTGCGCTGCTGGTCGAGGCGGCACGCCAATCCGGTGACATTGCAAAGCACTACTTCCACCAAGACCACGATGTGACGCACAAACCCGATGGCGCGGGGCCGGTGACGGCGGGTGACCTTGCCGTCAACGCGATGCTGGAAGGGTTCTTGCAGGCAGCGCGCCCGGACTATGGGTGGTTGTCGGAGGAAACCGAGGATAACGCGGCCCGGCTGGGCACCAAGCGCCAGTTCGTCATTGATCCCATCGACGGCACACGTGCCTTTATCGACGGCAGCAAGGATTGGGCCCATTCGCTTGCGATCGTGGAAGGCGGGGTTCCCGTCGCGGCGGCGGTGTACCTGCCAATGCGCCACCTGATGTTTGCAGCAAGCAAAGGGGGCGGGGCCACGTTGAATGGTGGGCCTATCACAGTGACAACCGCGCAGATGGCACAGGCAACGGTATTGGGGGCAAAATCGAACTTTGATGGTCGGTTCTGGAAAGATGGCGTCTTGCCGCCGATCAAACGCGCCTTTCGGTCGTCCCTGGCCTATCGCCTTTGCCTTGTCGCGCAGGGGCTGTTTGACGGAATGATCACGCTGCGCCCCAGCTGGGAATGGGATATTGCCGCCGGAGCATTGATCATTGAGGAAGCAAAGGGCACCGTGACCGACCAAAGCGGCGGTGCACTTCGCTTTAATAACCGCCACCCGCAGGTGCCCGGCGTACTTGCCGCGGGATCAGCATTGCACAGTGATCTGCTGGCCCGGCTTGAGCCGCAGCAACCAAAGCCCTAGACTGCCCACAACATTCATACGCACAAAGGTATTCCCATGACACAGCGCCTGCACCTCGTCTTTGGCGGTGAATTGATCGACCCCAGCAAGAACGCTTTCAAAGATATCGAGGCGATTGATATCGTGGGTATGTTTCCGGACTATGATACGGCCTATAACGCGTGGAAGGCAGCCGCCCAGCGTACCGTCGATAACGCCCATATGCGGTATTATATTGCGCATATCCACCGCTTGCGGGACGAAGAAGCAGAAGCATCGCCAACCGAAGAGCTTGGCAACTGAGTTGAGCTGGTAGGATCGCAAAATGGCACGATCCCTTGCAATTGCAGCGTATCTGGCGGGCCTTGGGTCATCTGATCGTCCCGGGAACCCGACAGAACAACCGCCCCGTCCCGCCGGGACGATCATCTGGGCGCGCTGCAATCATCCCGATCAATTGACAGCCGTTGAAACGCTGGACCGCAAGCTGTCCGAGGATGGCGACCCTGTCCACATCATCGCGACACTTCGGGACTGGAGCCCGGATTTTGCGGACCGTGCCTTGCCAGAGCCGCGGGGCCGCGCCGATATCCGCAGATTTATCGCCCATTGGCAGCCCGTGATGTGCATGTGGGTCAGGGGAAATCTTGATCCCATTCTGATGGCTGAGATGCGCAATGCCGACATCGCCATGATATTCGTCGATGCGTCTGCAGAGGGGCTTGAACATATTGCCGGAACCTGGGTGCCGGGCGCGATGCGGTCGCTTCTTTCGCAATTCGAAGCTGTTTTTGCACTGGACCAGAACGCGGCTGACAGGTTGATCCATACCGGCACACCGGCTGACGCCGTTTTGGTAACAGGTGCGATGGAAGACTGCGCGCCGACATTGCCTTGCAATGAGGCGGAGCGCAGAAAAATCGCAACAGCCATCGGAACCCGTCAGGTCTGGTTGGTGGCGGCGGCCTCATTGCATGACTGTCGAGATGTCGCCCACGCCCATCAGGTAGCCAGCAGACGGGCGCACAGATTGCTTTTGATCTTCGTGCCCAAGCATCAGGTGATGGCATCCCATATCGCTGATGAACTGCGGAAATACGGGTTCAACGTGGCGCTGCGCTCGTCCGAGCCGGAGCCGTCGGAAATTACGCAGGTCTATGTCGTGGACACCGGTGAAGACCTTGGGCTGTGGTATCGCATCGCACCGATTACCTATCTGGGTGGAACGCTGGATGGCGGCGGTTGCCGTGATCCGTTCGAGGCGGCGGCATTGGGGTCCGCTGTGCTTTATGGACCGCAAGTGGCGCCGTTTCAGCGCCATGCCGCGCGGCTGAACGCGGCAGGCGCGTCACAGTTGATCCGGTCGGCATCTGACCTTGGACCGACCGTTGAAAACCTGTTGGCGGCGGACAAGACCGCGCAGCTTGCGCATGCGGCATGGGATGTGACATCGCGTGGGGCTGGGGTGACGAACCGGATTGCCGCGTTTATTCAGCTGCGGCTGGAAGAGCTGGTACGCTAGATGCGCGCGCCATCGTTCTGGTTCACCACACCTGACCAACCAACCTGGCATGCGCGGCTGCTGGCCCCTCTGGCTTTGCTTTATGGGGGGGCAACGGCCCGTCGCGTGCGTCAGGCATCAAAGGTTTCCGCAGATGTCCCTGTGATCTGCGTTGGTAACATCAATGCAGGCGGTACGGGCAAGACGCCCACGGTGATTGCGTTGATTGAACGGTTGAAAGCCCGTGGACATACCCCGCATGTTGTTTCACGCGGGTATGGTGGCTCGCTGGATGGACCTGTTCAGGTCAATGAACGCAGCCACAAGGCTGATCAAACTGGGGATGAACCACTGTTGCTGGCGGCATTTGCGCCCACATGGGTCGCAAAGGACCGCGCCGCTGGCGTGAGAGCGGCACAGGAAGCGGGCGCTGATGTGATCCTGCTGGACGATGGGTTTCAGAACCCCGATGTGTCCAAGGACCTGTCGATCATTGTCGTGGATGCACTGCGTGGTTTCGGAAACGGGCGTGTTATCCCGGCGGGTCCGTTGCGCGAAACTGTTGCAGCAGGCCTGAAACGCGCTGATTTGGTGCTGTCGATTGGCCCCCCCGAAGCGCAGGATCGCTTTGCCGCGCAATGGAATTTTGCCGTGCCCCATCTTGTCGGGCATCTGGCACCACTGCCGACGGGGATGCCGTGGCGCGATTTGAAGCTGTTGGCCTTTGCCGGTATTGGCCATCCTGAGAAATTCTTTGTCACTCTACGCGACATGGGCGCCACCTTGGTGCGCGCCGAGGCGCTGGGCGATCATCAGCCGTTGACCGACGCTTTGATGAAGCGGCTGGAAATCGAGGCAGAGGCGCGTAAAGCGCAATTGGTGACGACCGAAAAAGACGCTGTGCGCCTGCCGGACAGCTTTCGAATGAAGGTGCTGACCCTGCCGGTTCGCTTGCAACTGGTCGATTGGGCCCCCGTTGATGCGGCCTTTGACCGGCTGGGGATTTAGTCCAACAGGTCCTGGTGTGCGCCCAATTTGGGCGAGGGGGATTTTGGGCTGACATCGGCATCTGAAAACCTGATCGGCAAGCGCACCGTTGGGATACCGTCCAAGTCGACGCGCAAACCGCGGTGGATGACTTGGGGGTCTGCAAATGTCTCTTCCAGATCGTTGATTGGCCCGGCCGGGACGCCGTGCTTTTCACAGGCTGTCAGCAGATCAAGCTTTGACCACTGACGGGTCTTTTCGGTCAAAAGTGCGGTCAGCGCGTCGCGATGACTGAGGCGGGCTGCGTTGGTGGCATAGTCCGGGTGCTCAGCCAGTTCGGACAGCCCTAAAAGGGCGCAAAATTGCCGGTATTGGCCGTCATTCCCGCTTGCCACGATGATATGCCCGTCAGAGCAGTCAAACACCTGATAAGGCACGATATTCGGATGGGCATTGCCCAGCCGTTCGGGCGCTTGTCCGGTGGCCAGATAGTTCATCGCCTGATTGGTCATGACGGCGGTGGCCACATCCATCAGCGCCATATCAATATGCTGGCCCTTGCCGGTCGTCTGGCGCTGGTGCACGGCGGCAAGGATACCTGTGCAGGCATAAATCCCCGTGAAAATGTCGGTGACAGCGACGCCTACCTTTTGGGGGTGGCCATCTGGCGGACCTGTAACGGACATCAGCCCCGACATGCCTTGGATGATATAGTCATAGCCCGCCCGCTTGGCGTAGGGTCCGTCCTGCCCAAAGCCAGTGATCGAGCAATAGATCAGGCGGGGGTTGATGGCAGAGAGGCTGTCGTAGTCCAGACCGGATTTCGCCAGACCACCAGCCTTGAAATTCTCGATCAGGATATCGGCATCGGCAATCAGATGCTTGACCTGCGCCTGCCCTTCGATGGTGCGAAAGTCGATGACGACAGATTTCTTGCCACGGTTGCAGCAATGGAAATAGGCGGCAGACTTTTCGCCGTCATGGTCCACAAAGGGCGGTCCCCACTGGCGTGTGTCGTCGCCTTGCGGGCTTTCGATCTTGATGACCTCGGCCCCAAGATCGGCCAGGGTTTGACCGGCAAGCGGGCCCGCAAGGACCCGCGCCAGTTCCACCACTTTCAGGCCCTCAAGAGGCTGCATTCACTTTTCTTTCCGTTCAGGCGCTTGGCTGATTTAGCCCAGCTTCCCGTCCAGAATACCAGCGAATTCATCGTAGGCCATGTTGGAATATTTCTGCCCGTCGATCAGGAAGGACGGGGTGGAGTTGATCCCATCGCGTTCTGCGTTTTCCTGATACCAGCTGAACAACGCCTCGGCTTTTGCGCCATCGCTCAGGCAGGCGTCCAGTGTCGCATCGTCCAGACCGGCTGTCTTGGCCAGGCGGCGCAAGTCTTCGATAATGCCCGCCGGATCACCAGAGGCCAGCCATGCGCGCTGTTCGGTGTATAGCAATTCAGAGAATGCAAAGAAGAAATCCATATCGTCGGTGCAGCGCGCGATCATGGATGCCCACAGACCGGGGCGGTCAAAATACACCTCGCGGTAGATAAACTTGATCCGGCCAGTGTCGATATAATTCTCTTTCAGCGCGGGATACTGGTTGGCGTGGAAGGTCGCACAATGCGGGCAGGTAAAAGACGCATATTCAATCACCTCGACGGCGGCATCGGGGTCGCCCTGCACCATCTCCATGACTTGCGGCATTTCACCGTCCGCGGTTTGTGCCATGGCTGCACCGGGCAAAAGCCCCGTTTGCGGGTTGGGCCGTGTCAGTGTCCAGCCTGCACCCAAAGCCACGAGAGCACCGCCACCGGCGGCCAAAAGAGTTCTGCGTTTCATATCTACCTCTGATCAGAGTTCTGTTTTGTTAAGACGTTCGCGCCCAACGCTGTCAGCGCCGCACGCAGTTTTTCGTTTTCCACGACCTTAGATAGGTCTTCTGCCGCCGATTGCATCGCAGGGTCCGGGGATTTCTTCGCCTCTGGTGCCGGGGTAAAGGCAACGCGCCCTTCGGCAAAGCCAGTAGGCGCTGTCTGCGTGATGCGCACGCGTGAAATCGCCCGATACCCATAACAGGCGTTCACTTTTTCGCGGATCTGTTCCTTTTGCATCTCAAGCATCGGCGCTTGTGCGCCTGTCGTCAGCAAAGTCAGCGTCGCCCCCATGCCGCCCTTGCCGTAGCTGACGTTCACAGGCGTTGATATCTTTGCGGTTGCCTCGCCCACGACCTCTGCCCAATGCGTCAGCAAACGCGTCACCGCAAACCCGCGATCTTCGCTGGCCTTGCGGATATTGCTTTGCATCAACGTCGCCGCGCGTGAAAATCCGCGCGTGGTGCTGGTGTGGCGTGGCTGTTTCATGTCTAAGCCCTACTCTAAGATGAGCATTGCGCCAAGTCTGTGGCGCGGAATGAAGCAGGTAATAAAGATTGCGTGATCTCAGTACACAGCTTTTGGCGTGGTATGACGTGCATGCGCGGCAAATGCCCTGGCGGGTATCGCCAACGGACCGCAAGGCAGGGGTCAAACCCGACCCTTACGCCGTCTGGATGTCCGAGATCATGTTGCAACAAACGACCGTGGCGGCTGTGCGTGACTATCACCGCAAGTTCCTTGGCATTTGGCCCACGGTGGGCGATCTGGCAGCAGCGGACGATGCCGACGTCATGGCCGCCTGGGCCGGGCTTGGCTATTACGCCCGCGCGCGTAATTTGTTGAAATGCGCACGGGTTGTTGTCGCTGAATACGGTGGTGTGTTTCCTGATACTTATGATGAATTGCACAAGCTGCCGGGGATCGGCCCCTACACGGCGGCAGCCGTCGCAGCGATTGCATTTGATCGGCCCGAAACCGTGGTCGATGGCAATGTCGAACGCGTTATGGCCCGGTTGCATGATATCCATGCACCCTTGCCGGGCTCAAAAGGTGAATTGACAGCCAGGGCGCAGGAACTGACACCACAGACCCGCCCGGGCGATTATGCGCAGGCGGTGATGGATCTGGGTGCCACCATTTGCACACCGCGCAGTCCCGCGTGCGGGATTTGCCCTTGGCGTGATCCTTGCGCGGCGCGGGTGGCCGGGACGGCGGCGCAGCTTCCCAAAAAGACACCGAAGAAGAAAACGCCGACGCGTTTCGGCATCGTCTATGTGGCGCGCCGGACCGATGGCGCATGGTTGTTGGAAACCCGGCCTGAAAAGGGGTTGCTTGGCGGGATGCTGGGATGGCCGGGGTCCGATTGGGGCGAACAGCCGGAAGAAAACCCGCCATTTGAAGCCGACTGGCAACCGCTGACAGAGGAAGCACGCCATACCTTCACGCATTTTCACTTGCGGCTGAATATCATGACCGCCCGGGCCGACCCAGATACGCAACCGTTGCGCGGTCAGTTCCTGACGCCTGATGCGTTCAGCCCCGCAGCCTTGCCGACGGCGATGCGCAAAGTTTTTGATCTGGCCCATATGACGTTACGCGACGATTGAGAATTCGATTTACCAGTTGTAAACTGTTGCTACCTAACGTTGTGAGGGCAAGATGACGTCGATTCCTCAAACACCCAAGATCGCAAAGATCACAAGCGCGCTGCCGTTCTGGCTGTCGCTGGGTCTTGTGCCACTGGCGATTTTTGCGGCCGTGCAAGGTGGCTGGGCGATTGCGCTGCTGCCGCTATCGACCTGGTATCTGTTTACCGGGCTTGATTACGTCGTTGGGCAGAACAATGAAAACCCTGATCTTGAGACGCCGGAAGATCAGCTGCAATGGTACCGGCTGATCACGCTGCTTTGGCCTGCGGTCCAGTTGTTCACGATTTTTGGGATCATGTTTTATGTGGTGGGGTCCGATCACCTTTCCCGCATTGAAGAATGGCTGCTGTTTGCCGCCCTCGGTATCCTGTCCGGCACAATCGGGATTACCTATGCCCATGAATTGATGCATCAAAAGCCGAAACTGGAACGGTGGATGGCCGATATCCTGCTGGCCTCGGTTCTTTATTCACATTTCCGGTCTGAACACCTGCTGGTGCATCACCGCTATATCGGTACGCCGCGTGACCCGGTCACGGCGCGTTATGGCGAAAGCTTTTACCGGTTCTTTCCGCGGGTGCTGTATCAATCGCTGGTGTCTTCTTTCAAAGCTGAAAAAGGCATGCTTGCGCGTAAGTCCCTGCCTTGGTTTCACCGGTCAAACCCGTTCTGGCTTTATCTGGCGCTTCAGGCGGGGTTTGCCGTGCTTGCCTGGGCCATCGGCGGGTGGTGGGGTGTTTTTTTGTTCGCGACGCAGGCATTTTGGGCGATCTTCCAGCTTGAGCTTGTGGACTATGTCGAACACTACGGCCTGACCCGGAAGCACCTTGGCGAAGGCAAATACGAACACGTCCAACCGCGCCATTCCTGGAATGCGTCGCAACAGGCCTCGAATTGGTTGTTGATCAATTTGCAGCGACATTCCGATCATCATTACAAACCCAACCGGCGGTTTCCGTTGCTGCAAACCTACGGCGATGATGAGGCGCCGCAACTGCCGCATGGCTATCCCTTGATGACGATGATCGCCCTTGTGCCTGCTTTATGGCACAAAGTGATGAACCCAAGGGTCAAGGAATGGCGGCAGCGTCACTATCCCGAGATCAAGGATTGGACGCCTTACAAGCGCGCCACCAATCCGATGCCGCGCTAGCAGGCGCGGGCAGGAGCCTCCGGCGGGAGTTTTCGGGCCAAGATGAAGGGACTATTTCGTCCCGAACAGCCGATAGTACATCCAGTCCGGCATGAACTGCGACAGGCGGAAGATCCATGAAAACACCATGGGAAAGCTTTTCTTGAAGTCATCGGTGTTCATGTGCTCGAACACCTCTTTTGCGGCGTCTTCGGGCGACATGATGAACGGCATGTTGAAGTCATTCTTGTCGGTCAGGCGTGTCTTGATGAAGCCGGGGTTGATCAGTTGCACCTCAATCGGCGAGGTGCGCAAATCGGCTTGCATGGATTCCGCCAGAGACATCATGCCCGCCTTGGATGAACTGTAGCCAATCGCACCGGGCAAGCCGCGGAAACCCGAGAGCGAGCCGATCAGAACGATATGGCCCGCGTTCTTGGCGACCATATCCTTGATCACCGACCCCACGACGCGCGATGCGCCCAGAAAGTTGACCTCGCCCATCATGTCGGCTTTTTCGTTGTCCCATTCCTGCGCCTTCATGGGCCAGTAGACGCCGGCAAGGTACACGACGCCGTCGATATCGCCGATGGCATCGGCCGTTTGCGCCAGAGCGTCCGCATCGGTGATGTCGACCGGCCGGACCTCGGCCGGGCCGGGCAGCGCCTCGGCCAGGGCATTGAGCTTGTCTTCGGACCGCGCTGACAGGATC
>CBDTVH010000015.1:0-14089 GCA_965363665.1 uncultured Yoonia sp.
CAGAGGTTTCTTCCTCGGGCGTTTCAACCTCGGCTGTGGCGACGGCGTCATCGCCTTCGACCTCAGCAGCTTTGGCCTTGCTGCGGCGGCGGCGCTTGGGTTTTGGCTTTTCTTCTTCGGCTTCCGCTTCAGCCTTGAGGCTTTCGGCATAGGCTTTTTCTTCGGCGATCAGCGCCTCGCGGTCGGCAACCGGGATCTGATAGTAATCCGGGTGGATTTCCGAAAAGGCCAGAAAGCCATGGCGATTGCCGCCATAGTCAACAAAGGCGGCCTGAAGTGATGGTTCGACCCGTGTAACCTTGGCCAGGTAGATATTGCCGGCAAGCTGACGCTTGAACTGGCTTTCGAAATCAAATTCTTCGACTTTGTTTCCGTCGACCACAACAACGCGGGTTTCTTCCGCGTGTGTGGCGTCTATTAGCATTTTCTTTGGCATTGTATCCGTTCGCACGTAACCCCGGTGGCGCCCCTGGGGGCCCTGATGTCCGTGTTACATGTCTGATTAAGGCGATCTGCGCGCGGGCCGTACCAGCGCCCCTTGGGGCGGCTGCATCTTGCCTCATGTTCTGCGCGCTTTGCATCGCGTTTCTTCTCCGACCTCACATATGTGAAGCCCGTTCATGGCCCGGTCGGCGGTGTCGCACGATCCGTGGCGTTCTCCTGATCCCGAAGGATCAAATCAGCTGTCTTGTCTTGATTTATGATCAAAAGCAAAAACAGAGAATCTCAATCGGATGTCACCGCGCAACTGCTGCGCGAGCATCCGTCCCCCATACATAATGTAGAAACTTGCCCAAATACAATGGCAATCTGGTGTGGGCCGCAGACAGCGACCATTCGGACGGGGCCTTGGACGCCTTCAGATCACCGGCCAACACAAGCGATATCACCGCCTGGTCCTGACCAATGGAACCCTAACACAAAACTGCGCGTTCAATTTTCAAGCATAACAGTATCGGAGAACCATATGTCGTCGTCAAAATCACATGATCAAATCTGGGAAGAATGGACCGAACTGGTCAACATGGCACCGCAGGAATTGGATGATTTCTTGCAGACCGAAGAATCAAAATCCGTCGGTGACACCGAAGAAGGCGAAAGCACCGGCCACAAATCCGGCCGCCGCATCGTCGAGATCAAGCGCACGAATAAGTCCGATCTGACCGACGATCAATGGGACCACATGGCGACGGTCGTGGGCTATATCAAACGCCACCTGTCGCAAGGTGGCCCGGATGAAGACGTGGCAGAATCCGCTTGGCGTTATTCACTGATGAACTGGGGACATGATCCGCTTAAGGAGGACGCATAATGGCGAGTGCCGAAAAAACCGACCCTGACCTCTGGGAAAAGGTCAAAGACGAATTCATGCAAAGCGACAAGGGCGGCGAGCCGGGCCAATGGTCGGCGCGCAAGGCGCAGCTTGCAGTTCAGGAATACAAAAAGCGTGGCGGCGGCTACGCTGACGATGGGCCGGATCAGGACGAAACGGACCTGCATAGCTGGACCGAAGAGGACTGGGGCACCAAATCCGGCGAACAATCAGCGGAAAGCGGCGAGCGTTACTTGCCCAAAAAGGTGCGTATGCTGCTGACTGAAGACGAATATGCCCGCTCAACCCAGAAGAAAAAGGATGGCGACACCCAATTTGTTGATCAACCCGACGATGTGAAAGCGAAAGTCGCCGCAATCAAGGATGGCGGTCCGACGAAAGAGATGCTGGACGAACGGGCCCGCGACCTGGATATCGAAGGGCGCTCGACGATGAACAAGGACGAACTTCTGAGCGCAATCGAGGATGCCACGGACGAGAATGGTCGCGGCAAGGGGTCAGTTGCCGCATTGGAAAACAAGACCAGGAGCGAGCTCTACGACATGGCGCAAGACCGCGGCATTGATGGGCGGTCGGATATGGACAAATCAGAACTTGTGAATGCCCTTAAAAACGACTGATGCTTTAGCGGTCAGAGGTAATCTGACCGCTGCAATCCATACTTCGCCATCTTCTCGTTCAACGTCCGGCGCGGCAGGCAAAGCTCTTCCATCACCGATACGATTGAACCCTTGTGACGGCGCATCGTGTTGTCGATCAGCATCCGCTCGAAGGCTTCGACGAACTCTTTCAGCGGCTTACCCTCGGTCGTCATCGCTGGCTTCATTTCCTCGGTGTCCGCCATCAAGAGCGACGCAATGGACCCGCTACCGCGCCGGTTCTGAAGCACGGCCCGTTCCGCCACATTGATCAGTTGCCGCACGTTGCCCGGCCACGGGGCCTGCAACAGTTGTGCTGCCTCTTGCGCGCTGACCTCGGGTGCATCACAGCCGTATTCTTCTGCAAATTGTTCGCCAAGGCGGGTAAACAGCGTCAGGATATCCTCACCGCGTTGGCGCAACGGCGGCACCGTGATCCGCAAAGCGGCAAGACGATAGAACAGATCGGGACGCAGCACGCTTTCGCAGGTCTGGTCCTGCTCTTGCAGATTGCAGATCGCCACGATCCGCGTTTCGGCAGGTGTGCCCTGATTGTTGATCGCGGTCAAAAGTCGCGCTTGCAGCGAATGGCTCAGCGCTTCGATGTCTTCCAGCACCAATGTGCCGCCGCGCGCTTCTTCCATCGCGGGGATCGGTTCATCATCGTGGGCAGGGCCAAAGATGATACGGCCAAGGGTTTCCTCGTCGTATGCCGAACAACTCAGCAGCACGAACTTCTTATTCGCCCGTGCGCCAACCGCATGTAAGGCATGGGCGACAAGCGTTTTGCCTGTGCCGGTTTCACCTTCGACCAGAACGTGGCCATCAGCCTGCCCAAGATCAAGGATATCCTCTTTCAACCGCTCCATCGGGGGCGACTGACCAATCAGCTTCTTGATCAGTGCAGAACCGTCGGACAGCTCTCTGCGCAATGCGCGATTGTCGAGGGTCAGACGCCGCGCATTCGTGGCTTTCTTGGCAAGCTCTGTCATGCGGTCGGGGTTGAACGGCTTTTCCAGGAAATCAAACGCGCCCACGCGCATCGCCTCGACCGCCATCGGCACATCACCGTGGCCGGTGATCATGATCACCGGCAAAGAGCTGTCAACGCCCTTGAGCTTCTTGAGAAACTGCATGCCGTCCATGCCCGGCATCTTGATGTCACTGACGACAATGCCGGGATAGTCGTTACCCAGACCCTTCAGGGCATCTTCGGCGGACGCAAACGTCTCGGTGTCGAAGCCGGACAATGCCAACCACTGTGAAATCGACTGACGCATATCTTTCTCGTCGTCGACAATCGCGATCTTCATGACCTTACTCATGATCTTTTTCCTTACTCTGCCGCGGCGACATCCTGCCTTATCGTTGGCAGTTGCACCTCGAATATAGCCCCGCCATCAACCGCATTGCGTGCAGTCAGGCGCCCACCCAAATCGTTTACGATGCCAGAGGAGATAGCAAGCCCAAGACCCACCCCATCACCAGGTTGTTTGGTCGTGTAAAAAGGTTCAAATAATTCGTCGAGATTTTCAATGCCCTCACCATTATCGCGGATCTGGATACTGACTATATCGCCAGCCGCCAAAAGAATTTCAATGGTCGGATTGGCAGCGGATTTTGTGGCATCCAACGCGTTGCGCAGAAGGTTGATAATGACCTGCTCCAGCCGCAGCCTGTCACCCATGATCATGACCGGTTCATTGGGCAATGTGCGGATGATATTGACCGCCCGGGTTTTCAGTTGCGGCTCCATCAAGGCAAGGGCCGTGGACACCGCAGCCCGTGTATCTACAGGCTCAAACGCCTCCGATCCCTTGCGGGCGTAGGATTTCAGCTGCCGTGTAATTGCACCCATCCGCTCCAACAGATCGTCGATCCGTTGGAAGGACGATAGCGCCTCTTCTGAACGATCGCGCTGCAACAGCAAACGGGCCCCGGCAAGATAGGTTTTCATCGCCGCCAAAGGCTGGTTCAACTCATGGCTGACCGCCGCCGACATTTCCCCCAAGGCGGCCAGCTTTGATGATTGCGCGCTGCAGCAGCAGGCGCGCCCCAGCAAGGTAAGTCTTCATCGCCGCAAGCGGCTGGTTCAACTCGTGGCTCACCGCCGCTGACATTTCGCCCAGAGCCGCCAGTTTTGACGACTGCGCGATGGTCTGTTCAGCCACCTGAAGGGTCTTCTCGACCTTTTCACGTTCGGCGATTTCCCGCTGTAGCCTGCGGTTCAATGCGCGAAGCTCTGCTGACTCGCGCTGGAAGAAAACCAGCCGTGACGCGGTGCGCCGCGAGGTTGTCCAGAAAAGCAGTGCCAACAGGATCGCGAATCCCATGACCTCAAGTGCCAGGATACCGTTCACCCGCTCGCGCACCGACGTATAGGTGGTGTAGCTGACCATGCGCCATCCCTGGTGCGGCACCCGCATTTCACTGCGCAGCACCGCTTCGCCGCGCAGGTAGGCATCCGCGGGCAAAGCGGCCCACCCTTGTGTCGCCCGGATGGCGCGTTCAATCGCCGAAGGGGCCGACTGACGGGCCAGTGCCTCGGCTTCCTGCAATCCGCGCCAGCGCGATTCAGTCGCCATGATGATGATACCTTCGCTATCCATCACCAGAACGGCGTCAGACACCCCCGCCCATCCGGTCTCAAGCCTTTGGCCATCCACTTCGACCATGATAACGCCCAGCAATTCACCGCCATATTCGATCTGGCGCGAATAGATGTAGGCATAACCGCCTTCGTCATTCAGATAGGTCGTATAGACGGTTTGATTGTTGCGCAAAGCGTCAACAAAATAGGGGGTATTGCGATGATCAACGCCAATTTCATTGCGGTCGGTCGCGGCAACCGCCCTTCCGTCACGGTCCAGCAACGTCAGCGAGGCTGCACCAATCTCGTCAACAAATGACAAAAGCCGTGCGGTCGATTGCGAATAATTGCGGTCTTCCAGCGCATTGATCAGCGCCGGATCACGCGCCAGCAATTGCGGCACGACGGAATTGCGCTGCAACTCATTCATCAGGTTGGTGACATAAAGCGCCAGCCGAACCTCTGAGCGATTGCTGATCGTTTCGGTAAAACGCTGTGTCAGCAACTGGTTGGACACGTAGATGACGATGACAGCCAGAAGGCTGATAACAAGCACAGACAGGCGCAGATACCATCTGCTCCTGCTCGTGCCGCCCGAAAACCTTCGTAATCTTATCATGCAGCCAGTCTATTGTGCCGCCCGCGATGCGGCAAGCAAGCAGATCAGGCTTTGGCCAACTGCCCGATCAGCCCGCGGAAAAGCGCCTGCCCGTCCGTCCCGCCGTGACCTGCATCAACCGCACGCTCGGGGTGGGGCATCATCCCAAGGACGCGGCGATTTTCCGACAAGATGCCCGCAATATCGGCAATCGAACCGTTGGGGTTGTCGGTGTAGGTGAACGCGATGCGATCTTCGGCCTTCAAAACGGCCAAGGTCATATCATCAACGGTATAGTTGCCATCGTGATGGGCAACGGGATAGCCGACGATGTCACCCGCATTATAGCCTTCTGTAAAGGCGGATGCTGAGGTTTCCACTTTTAAATCAACGGTTTTGCAGATGAATTTAAGGTTTGCATTGCGCATCAACGCACCGGGCAACAGCCCCGTTTCCGTCAAGACCTGAAAGCCATTGCAAACGCCCAGCACATAGCCGCCACGGTCTGCATGGGCGACAACGGCCTTGCAGATCGGTGATTTTGCGGCAATCGCACCACAGCGCAGGTAATCTCCGAAAGAAAACCCACCCGGCACAGCGACCAGATCAATGTTTTCGGGCAAATTGGCGTCCTTGTGCCAGACCATGCTGACGTCAGCACCGGCCGCCTTCAGCGCCACCGCCATATCACGATCACAATTGGATCCGGGAAATACGACAACCGCAGCGCGCATCACAGCACCTCGATCTGGTAGCTTTCGATCACCGTATTCGCAAGAAGCCTTTCGCACATCTGCTTGATCGTGGCCTCGGATGTGCCATCGGCCAGATCAAGTTCGATCACCTTGCCCTGACGGACCCCTGCGACGCCCTCAAACCCAAGGCTGCCAAGCGCATGGCGCACCGCCTCGCCTTGTGGGTCCAGGACACCGTTTTTCAACATCACATGTACACGGGCTTTCATGGGGCAGGTCCTCAGTCTCGATAGTCTAGTTGATCAACGTGGGTTTCGTTGGCGTGTGGGTCACGTTCGAGGGCATCACACCCAGACGCTTGGCCACTTCGGTATAGGCGTCAGTCAAATTGCCCAGATCGCGGCGGAACACGTCCTTGTCCAGCTTCTGACCCGTCTCGATATCCCACAGACGACAGCTATCCGGGCTGATCTCATCGGCCAGGATCAGGCGCTGAAAATCATTGTCCCAGACGCGGCCAATCTCGATCTTGAAATCGACCAGCTTGATGCCGACGCCATACATCACACCCGACATCCAGTCGTTCACGCGCAAGGCCAGACTGACGATATCGTCCATTTCCTGCTGCGAGGCCCAGCCGAAAGCGATGATATATTCCTCAGGC
This sequence comes from uncultured Yoonia sp., assembly GCA_965363665.1. Lineage (GTDB taxonomy): Bacteria > Pseudomonadota > Alphaproteobacteria > Rhodobacterales > Rhodobacteraceae > Yoonia. The sequence goes on from CBDTVH010000015.1 coordinate 6,519, forward strand.
ACCAGGGGATCACCAAGGCTGTCGTCCTTGTAGGAAAACTCTACAATCGGGCGCGGCAAGGCGGTGCCTTCTTCCATGCCCATGCGTTTGGCCATCGTACCGGCGGCAAAGTTGCGCACGATCACCTCAAGCGGAATAATCTCGCATTGGCGGATCAGCTGCTCGCGCATATTCAGGCGCTTGATAAAATGCGTGGGGATTCCAAGTTGTCCAAGACCGGTCATGAAGAACTCTGACAGGCGGTTGTTCAACACGCCCTTGCCTTCGATCACGGCCTTCTTTTCAGCATTGAACGCGGTCGCATCGTCCTTGAAATACTGAACAAGTGTCCCCGGCTCCGGGCCTTCATAAAGAACCTTTGCCTTGCCTTCGTAAATCTTTTTCCGGCGTGCCATACTGACCCCTTGCCCCATACATCCGGCCCGCATCAGACCGTGTCATAAGCGCCTCATAGTGCAAGCCCCCCTTGCGGGCAAGCACCCGGATGGGCATATCATAGGCAACAGTAACTCCGACAACGAGGTCAGACCCATGAGCACCTTTGACGAACGCGAACATGCGTTTGAAAACAAATTCGCCCACGACGCCGAAATGCAGTTCAAGGCGGACGCCCGCCGCAACAAGTTGCTGGGGCTTTGGGCAGCAGGTCTTCTGGGCAAAACTGGCAGCGAAGCCACTGAGTATGCCAAGGAAGTGGTCAAATCGGATTTTGAGGAAGCCGGCCATGAAGACGTCTATCGCAAGGTCGCCGGGGATCTGGGCGACAAGGCGGACGAGAAGACGATTCGCGCCAAAATGGCCGAGCTGATGATCGAGGCCAAAGCCCAGATCATGAGCGAAATCTGAGCCAGCCTTTCAGCAGCCTGCGAAAATGCGTAAAACCGCGCCCGGTTCACGGCGCGATTTTATCATTTGGCACATAATAAACATGCAACCTTTGCATTTGCACATTCGTGCTGAACGTGAAAGCCGACAATCAGGCATTTGACATACAGGACCGCATCATGACCAACGCTCTTTCGACGCTATTGCAGACACGCGATTGGTTGATGGCGGATGGGGCGACCGGCACCAATCTTTTCAATATGGGGCTGATGTCCGGCGATGCGCCCGAAATGTGGAATATCGAAGAGACCGCAAAGATCACCGCACTTTATAAAGGGGCGGCTGACGCGGGTAGCGATATTTTCCTCACAAACAGCTTTGGCGCGAATGCGTCCCGGCTGAAATTGCATGGCGCCGAAGGACGCGTGATGGAGCTCAACAAAGCGGCCGCTGAGTTGGGGCGCGATGTGGCTGACGCGTCCGGCCGCACGATCATCGTGGCAGGCTCGGTGGGGCCGACAGGCGAAATCATGGCCCCCATGGGTAGTTTGACCCACGAGACCGCGGTTGAGATGTTTCACGAACAGGCCGAAGGGCTGAAGGCCGGCGGCGCAGATGTCCTTTGGGTGGAAACCATCAGCGCACCAGAAGAATTCGCCGCCGCAGCCGAAGCATTCGCACGGGCTGACATGCCGTGGTGCGGCACGATGAGCTTTGACACCGCGGGCCGCACCATGATGGGGCTGACGTCAGCGGATATGGTCAAAAAGGTCGGCAAGCTGTCCTATCAACCACTGGCGTTCGGTGCCAACTGCGGTGTGGGCGCGTCTGATCTGTTGCGCACCGTTCTGGGGTTCGCAGAGGCAGGCCCCACCCAGCCGTTGATCGCAAAAGGCCACGCGGGCATCCCGAAATATCACGACGGACATATCCATTATGATGGCACACCGGCCCTGATGGCGGATTACGCGGTCCTGGCCCGCGATTGCGGAGCGACGATCATTGGTGGCTGTTGTGGCACGACACCCGAGCATTTGCGCGCCATGCGCGAGGCTTTGGAAACACGCCCGAAAGGTCCGGTGCCGACGTTGGAGATGATTACTGACGCGCTGGGTGCTTTCTCATCCGCATCTGACGGGACAGATGGCGCGGGCCCTGCGGCATCGCCGCGTCGCGGTCGGCGGCGGCGCACTTAGGCATGCATTGAGGGGCGCTGCCCCACCGCCTTCGGCGGCCCCCGGGATATTTATGGGCCAATAATAAGCCAAGGGGCGCAAATGACGGGCGTAGGCTTGATGCGGTGCTAGAAAAGCGAAAGCTGATCACCGGTTTGCGAGGGGCGTGCGAATAGATCGGTCCGCAAAGGCGGCAACGATCTGTCCAGCCCCAGCTTTCGCGTCGCGAGTTTGAACCGTTGCTGCATCATCTTCGCCCACGCACCCTGCCCCACCATCCGTGTGCCGAAATTCGGGTCATAGTCCTTGCCACCATGCAATTCGCGCACCCGGCCCATGACGCGCGCGGCCCTGTCAGGGTAGTGTTCGGCCAACCAGTCCTTGAACAGCCCGGCCACTTCCCGTGGCAGCCGCAGCACGATGGATGAGGCGGCGACGGCGCCTGCATCCTTCGCGGCACGCAAGATTGCTTCCATTTCATGATCCGTCAGCGCAGGCACGACCGGCGACACCATCACGCGGACGGGGATGCCTGCTTGGGTCAGCCGCGCGATCGTGCGCAGGCGTGCGGTTGGCATCGGCACCCGCGGTTCCATTGCGCGCGACGTTTTTGGATCAAGCGTGGTGATCGAGATGCCAACGCGCACAAGACCCTTTGCTGCCATCGGCGCCAGAATATCCATATCCCGCTCGATCAGCGTACCCTTCGTGACGATGCCGACGGGGTGGTTGAAATCGCGCAGAACGCCAAGCACCTCGCGCATGATTTCGCGTTTCTTTTCAATAGGCTGGTAGGGGTCGGTGTTCGTTCCGATGGCGATCAGCTTTGGCTCATACCGTGTATGCGACAGCTCTTTGCGCAGCTGTTCTGCTGCATTGGGCCGGGCGATCAATTTGGTTTCGAAATCAAGCCCCGGTGATAACCCCAAAAAGGCATGACTTGGCCGGGCGAAGCAATAAATGCATCCATGCTCACAGCCTCTGTAGGGATTGATCGACCGATCAAACGACAGATCGGGTGACGTATTGCGCGAAATGACGGTGCGCGCGACCTCATCGGTGACCTCTGTGCGCAGAACGGGTAGGTCACTTTCCAGCGTCCAGCCATCGTCCACGGCTTCTGCGTGGAACCTGTCAAATCGCACATCGGGGTTTGACCCAGCGGCCCGCCCCGGCGTGCGATGTGGTTTCTGAAGCGGCAAATCATCCATAATCTTTATTAGAACATTTCAAGAACACAAGCAATGACAGGTCGGTGACGTTCACGCTAGTGTCGGAAATCAGCAGGTAGATTTGCGCGAAGAGGCGCACTACTGTTTTACAAACTACTGCAAAGGCTTGGCCCATGTCCGACGAAGAAGATGACATCATCCTGTCCGAACTGAATGACGAAGACCTCGTCGCGCAGATGTTCGATGACCTTTATGACGGGATGAAGGAAGAAATCGAGGAAGGGGTCAACATCCTTCTGGAACGCGGATGGGAGCCTTACCGCATCCTGACCGAAGCACTGGTCGGCGGCATGACCATTGTGGGCCATGACTTCCGCGACGGTATCCTTTTTGTGCCAGAGGTTTTGCTGGCCGCGAACGCCATGAAGGGCGGGATGTTTATCCTCAAACCACTTTTGGCCGAAACCGGCGCACCACGCGTCGGCAAAATGGTGATCGGTACCGTGAAAGGCGACATTCACGATATCGGCAAGAACCTTGTGTCCATGATGATGGAAGGTGCCGGTTTTGAGGTCGTGGATCTGGGCATCAACAACGCGGTTGACGCATACCTCGAAGCGTTGGAGACCGAGAAACCCGATATCCTTGGCATGTCTGCCCTGCTGACGACGACCATGCCTTACATGAAGGTCGTGATCGACACGATGGTCGAAAAGGGTATGCGCGACGATTACGTCGTGCTGGTCGGTGGTGCGCCCCTGAACGAAGAGTTCGGCAAAGCGATTGGTGCCGATGCCTATTGCCGTGACGCTGCTGTCGCGGTCGAAACGGCCAAGACGTTCATGGCGCGCAAGCACAATCAAGGTGCTGCGGCGGTTTGATCTTACAAAATGGGCATGGCGTCCTTATCTGCAAAGTGCAGGAGGACGACATGCCCGTTGATCGACTAATTCTACTTATCGCCATCGTCATTACACTCGCGGCCGCGACCATTGCCGGGGTGCTGGCCATCGCCGGTGCGGTGCAGGTGTCGCAAATGGCTGGCCTTGCATTCCTCAGCCTCATCGCTCTTTGCGCGTCTTTTGCGTGGCGGTGGTTCAGCGACCGCAAGCGCGATAAAACCTGAGACCAGCAATGACGACTGATGCCACCCTCACCACCCAAGGCCTGCCCCCCAAGGGTCACGGTCGCGTTCTGGTGATTGCCTGCGGCGCGTTGGCCCGTGAAATTCTTGCGATCAAGGCGGCGAGCAGGCTTCACCATCTGGATCTGCAATGCCTGCCCGCCATATTGCACAACCATCCTGAACGCATCGTGCCTGCGGTCCGTGCCTCGGTGACGAAACACCGTGATGCCTATGACAAACTGTTCGTGGCTTACGCAGATTGCGGCACAGGTGGACAACTGGCAACGGCCTGTGCCGAACTCGGCGTCGAGATGATCGCCGGACCCCATTGCTATTCGTTCTTTGAAGGCAACGACGCTTTCGCGGCACGCGATGAGATGACGGCATTTTACCTGACCGACTTTCTGGTCCGGCAATTCGATGCCTTCGTCTGGGAACCGTTAGGCCTTGGTCGGCATCCGGAACTGCGCGACATGTATTTCGGCAACTATGAAAAGCTGGTGTTTCAGGCGCAGACGGATGACCCGGCGCTGACGCGCAAAGCGAAGGCATGCGCAGATAAACTGGGGCTTGCGTTTGAGCGTCGCTTCACCGGATACGGCGATCTGACCCCGGCGCTGAATGCGCTCTAAACTGCCGCAGCCGCCGTTTCGCGAATACGCGCGACCATTGCGCGCAACCCGTTTGAGCGTTGAGCGGACAGGTGGTCATTCAACCCCAGACGCCCCAATTCAGCCGCCGCATCAATCTTGACGACCTCCTCCACCGGTTGATCGTTGTAAAGCGCGAGCAGCACGGCAATCAGGCCACGCACGATCATCGCATCACTTTCACCCCGAAAGGTAAATTTGTCGCCTTCGATCTTAGGTACGAGCCAGACCTGACTGGCGCACCCGTCCACCTTTGTTGCAGGCACACGCAAAGCGTCCTCAAGCGGGGGCATCGCCTTGCCCATGTCGATGACATGGCGATAGCGGTCTTCCCAATCGTCAAGGAATTCAAAGGTATCTACGAGGTCTTCAAATTCTGGATTAGCCATGTGTCGCCTTAAGTTTCATGCTTGGGCTTGATGTAGGTCCCCGCCCCCGCAACGTCCAGATCAAAGCGCCACGGTGACGACTTTCTGGCCCTTCACGGCCAGACCAACCTGACCTTCGCACAGCTGCAGCGCATCGTTTCCGAACACTTCCCGACGCCAGCCCCTTAGCGCGGCAACATCGCGTTCCCCTCCGGCCAATGCATCCAGATCAGCAGAGCTCGCGATCAGTTTGGGTGCGACCTCTGCATCATCGGTTTTGGCCTTCAGTAACACGCGCAGCATATCGGCCAGGGCCGGGTTCACCTGTAACTTGGCGCGGGCGTTATCGACCTTTGGCATATCTTCGGGCTTTACGGCCATGCCGGCCTTGATCGCATCAAGAATACCGGTGGCGATGTCGCCCCGACGTGCCTCGCGCAGCAGCAGTCGGGACCGGCCAAGGTCCTTTTCGGACTGCGGCTTGGTGGAGGCCAGTTCAACCAGTGCGTCATCCTTGAACACGCGATTGCGCGGCACGTTCCGCTCTTGCGCATAGATTTCGCGAAACCGCGCCAATTCACGCACGATAGCAAGAAACTTCCCTGACTGTGTGCGGGTTTTCACCCGTTTCCACGCGTTTTCCGGGTCTGCCTGATATGTTGCCGGGTCTTCCAGAACCGCCATTTCCTCGGCAACCCATTTGATACGGCCTGATTTGGCAAGACGGACAGACAGGTATTCGTAGATATCACGCAGATACGTCACATCCGCCAAGGCATATTTTGCCTGCGCATCGGTCAGCGGGCGACGCGACCAATCCGTAAACCGCGATGATTTATCAAGGTCCGACTTGGTGATCTTGCGCACCAGTGTCTCATATCCGACCTGTTCGCCAAACCCGCAGACCATTGCCGCAACCTGCGTATCAAACAGCGGCTCGGGGATCACACCGGCGTCGACGTAAAAGATCTCAAGGTCCTGCCGGGCGGCATGGAAGACCTTGATGACACCGTGGTCGCGAAACAGCTCATAAAGCGGTTCCAGCGACAGCCCGTCGACCAGCGGGTCGACCAATGCGGCATCCGCCCCGCTGTCATCCTGATAGGCCAGTTGGACCAGACAAAGCTTGGAATAATACGTCCGTTCGCGCAGAAATTCGGTATCGACGGTGACATAGGCACGTTTTGCGGCCTCTTGGCAGAATGCGGCCAAATCTTCGGTCGTGGTGATTTTTTTCATATTCTTCCGTCAGTCACAAAGGCTTTTCAATGTGATAGGCGATTGAACGGGGGATGGAAAGCGCAGGCTTGGCCCTACAGCATCACCGGGGTCCGGTCACCGGATGCGAAGCGGCGCAGTACAGCCGGATAGAGCTTATGTTCCAGCGGCAATAGCCGTGCGGCAAGCGTATCAGGCGTATCGCCGGGCTGCACAGGCATCCGTGCCTGCCCCAGGATCGGACCGTCATCCAATGCAGCGGTCACCTCATGCACGGTGCAGCCATGCACGGTGTCACCTGCCTCAAGCGCGCGTGCATGCGTGTGCAGACCTTTGTATTTAGGCAACAGCGATGGGTGAATATTCAGCATCCGCCCTTCCCATTTCGCTGTGAACGCCGGCGTCAGAATGCGCATGAAACCCGCAAGACAGATGATGTCTGGCCGGGCGATTTCCAAGGCCTTTTGCAACGCCGATTCAAACCCGGCACGGTCTTGACCGAAAGGTTTGTGATCAATCGCCAGCGTGGGGATGTGCATTTGACGCGCCTTGGCCAGACCACCGGCCTGCGGATCATTCGACAGCACAAGAACCGGTCGCGCGGGATGATCACCGTGCAGGGATTGGGCAAGGGCCACCATATTTGACCCGCCGCCGGAAATCAGAATCGCAACGCGTTTGGTCACAAAAGAGCGCCTGTGTAGCTAACCCCTTCACCCGCAGATACTGTGCCAAGTTGATGGACCGTCTCACCCGCGTCAGTCAAAAGTGTGGTCAGGGCCCTTGCCTGATCCGCATCCACCGCCAGCACCATCCCGATACCTGCGTTAAAAGTCTTGAGCAGTTCAGCCTCGGCCATCCCGCCTGTCTCGGCCAGCCAGCGGAAAACCGGCGGCAAGTCCCATGCACCCAGATCAATCTGCGCGCCCATGCCTTCGGGTAAAACGCGTGGTAGGTTTTCAGTCAGCCCGCCACCGGTGATATGGGCCAGCGCATGTACACCACCTGCACGCACGGCAGCCAGCGCTTGCTTTACA
>CBDTVH010000016.1:0-13930 GCA_965363665.1 uncultured Yoonia sp.
GGGTTTTGTCATGCTTGGCGTGCCGGACCCGACTTTCAGCGACGCAATCGGCCGCTTTCCTGTGCTCATTGCAGGCGGCGCATTCACCGGTTGGCTTACAGCGCGCATTGCAATCTGGATCATGGCCGCCTTTGGACGGTATGAGCTTGCGCAGATTTCGGTCTCGGTCTCGCTGCCGTATCTTGCCTACATCATTGCGGAACAAAGCATCGGTGCATCAGGTGTCATCGCGGTTGTCGCCGCGGGATTGACGTTGAACCTGACCGGGCCACGCCGCCTTCCCCCTTCGGCCTGGGCAAATCTGCGTGAGGTTTGGGACCTACTTGCGCATTGGGCTGGCGCATTGATCTTTATTCTCGCAGCTCTTCTGATCCCCCGGTTGTTGGAAGAGGTGCGCCCATCCGATGTACTGTTGCTTGGCGTGGTGATTTTGGCGGCGATCGCGGCGCGAATGGCCATCCTGTTTGGTTTATTGCCACTTCTGACAGCGATACGACTGTCACCGCCCGTCGAGCGGCCATACCGTGTTGCGATCTTATGGGGCGGGTTGCGTGGTGCCGTGACGTTGGCACTTGCGCTTGCCGTGACCGAAAGCACGCAGGTCCTGATCGAAGTCAAACGGGTGGTCGGCATCCTGGCCACCGGCTTCACGCTTTTTACGCTGATTGCACAAGGTACGACTTTGCGATTTGTCATCGCAAAACTGGGGTTGGACAAACTGTCACCACTGGATGAGGCGCTTTCACGACAGGTTGTCGCCGTCGCTTTGCAAACCGTGCGTGAGGATGTGGCCCGCACGGCGGAAAATTACGACCTTACCCGCGAAATTGTCAGGTCCGAGGCCAAGCAATTCGGCGAGCGGCTGGAGGATGCGGTCACAGCGGCCGAAGAAAGCGTCGAAATACTTGACCGTGACCGGATCACACTTGGTCTGATTTCCTTGGCTGGCGCAGAACGCGACACAATTCTGGAGCGGATGCGAGAGCGGACCATTTCATCGGGGATGAGTGAGAAAATTCTATCTGATGCGGACAGGCTTATTGAAGCTGCGCGCACGGGCGGGCGCAGCGGTTACCGGGATGCCGCCAATCGCAGCGTCAAATACGACCGCTCATTCCGGCTTGCCGTTGTGCTGCATAACCGACTTCGGTTTCCCCTGCCGCTTAGCAATTTGACGGCGGACAGGTTTGAACTGCTATTGTCGCAACGGTTGATCCTGCGCGACCTCGACGGTTTTATTGCCGGGCGCATTCGGCGTATTCATGGCCGCCGTGTTGCCGAACTCTTGCAAGAATTGCTGAACAGACGGTCTGATACCGTCGAGGGCGCGCTGGAAAGTCTCAGGTTGCAATATCCCGGCTACGCCGAAGAACTGGAGCGACGGTTCATTCGGCGGACAGCGCTGCGATTGGAAGAACGCGAATACACGATCATGCGCGAGGACGGCCTGATTGGTGACGAACTTTACACCGTGTTGATGCACGGTATCTCAGCACAGCGCGCATCCGCTGAAGGACGGCCACGTCTGGATATTGCGCTGAAAGGGCCAGATCTGGTCCGCCAGTTTCCGCTATTCTCAGATCTTGACGACGCGGCCCTCAGAAGGCTGAGCAAGGTCCTTCGCACACGGCACGCAAACGTCGGCGAAATCATCATGCGCAAGACCAGCCAAGCCAAAAGCGTCTACTTCATCGCATCGGGGGCGGTTGAACTGGAAGCGGCGGGCCAGACCTGGCGGCTTGGACGTGGCGAAATGTTCGGCCAATTGGCGATGCTGATGGAAAAGCCACGCCGCGTGGAAGTGCGCGTTGTCGGGCCATCGACATTCCTGATCCTGGACGAGCCACGCTTCCGCCGGTTGTTGAAGCGAAGCCGAGGCATGCAGGAATCTGTCAGGCACAGCGCACAGAAACGCGGTATAGACCCATCTACCCTGTTGCTGGATGAGTAAGAGGCGCATTGCGAGCCAATCATTTCGATGTGTCGACTTCTTGTGACGAAACCGATCAAGGACAACGCGCTGGCTCTATACGGCCTCCAGGTAACTGTGAAATTCAAAATCGGTGACATGGCGTGCAAATCGCTTCAATTCCTGCGTCTTACATTCGACAAGCATTGTCTGAAGACGCTTGGAGAAGATGTTTTGCACATGCTTGCCCCGGTTGAACGTCTGAATGGCTGTCGCCCAGTCCAGCGGCAAATAATCAAGCTGCACGCTGTAGGCGTCGCCTTCGATGGGTGCGACGGGCGTCATCTTTTCTTCGATCCCGATCAGTGCGCCACCTAGGATACTGGCCACCACCAGATACGGGTTGGCATCCGCACCGGCGACCCTGTGTTCGATGCGGCGTGCCTTGTGACTGCCCCCCGGGATACGGATTGCAGTCGTGCGATTTTCATACCCCCAGGCGACACCTGTGGGTGCATGCGTCCCCGGCAACAGCCGCCGATAAGAGTTTTCATGCGGGGCAAAGGTCAGTGTGTTTTCCTGCATGGTTGCCAGCAGACCCGCAACAGCATTCAGCATGAGCGGCGTGCCCTCTTCGCCGCCATTGTCAAACAAGTTGATACCGTTTTCATCGACAAGGCTGAAATGCACGTGAAATCCGCTACCCGAGCGCTCACCATAAGGCTTGGCCATAAACGTCGCGGCCAGCCCATGCTTGCGCGCAATGCCGCGGACAAGCCGTTTGAAAAGAACCGCATCATCGGCCGCCTGCAGAGGATCATTCACATGCGTCATGTTGATTTCAAACTGCCCGGCACCGTTTTCGGAAATAGCGGCATCCGCGGGAATACCTTGTTCGTGGCAGGCCTGATACACGTCATTGAGAAAGCTGTCGAAGTGCTGCAATTCGTCAAGTGACAAGGCCCCATCGGAATCAAGCCGTTTGCCGGTCACCGGCGAACGCGGCGGCTGTGGCCGTTCTTCGCTTGGATCGCATAGATAGAATTCAAGCTCGGTCGCCACAACAGGTGTCAAACCCAGCGCGTTGTACCGACCCACAATGTCGGCCAGTGCATGCCGTGGATCGCCAAGGAACGGGGCGCCATCTTCTGTATGCATCCAGAACATCGCCAGGGCGGATGGCTGGCTCGTCCAGTTGATCAGCACAAGTGGTCGGCCGGTATGTTCACAAATACCATCGGAATCGCCTGTTTCAAAAACAAGCTCATTGTTCTCAATATCTTCACCCCAGATATCCATGCTCAGAATTGAAAGCGGCATGCGAAGCCCGCCATCAAGCAGCGACTTGGCCTTCTCGATGGGAAGCCGCTTGCCGCGCATGGTTCCGTTCAGATCACACACACAGGCAAACACGGATTCGATTTCCGGGTGGTCCTGAAGCCAGCTTCTTATATTGGTCGCAACAGATGCATTTGTATTTTGTTGCGCGGTCATATCGCGATCCTTTGAGTGTCTTTTTTGAAGGCGCGTCTGTTCGGCAAAAGAAGTGCTGGTGTGGCACCGCGATAGGTTCCAGACGGTCACCCTCATTTAGCCTGCAAAATCTAGGCGTACCAGCGCCAAATTTACGCGCAGACATGGACAATCGCCCTGAATTAAAGGCATACGCGATACAACAATGATGGGTGAACATGCCCCAGGATCGATTCTGGCACATGCGGCACCCATCAGCCTCTGACGCCAGGAAAGCATCATGAAGTTCAGATTCCCCATATTCATCATCGACGAAGATTTCCGGTCTGAAAACAACTCGGGCGTTGGTATCCGGGCGATGGCCGAAGCCATCGAAAATGAGGGCGTTGAGGTCATAGGGGTCACCAACTATGGTGATCTATCCCAATTTGCCCAGCAGCAGTCACGCGCCAGCGCGTTCCTTTTGTCGATCGACGACGAAGAATTCAGCTCGGGTCCCGATCTTGACCCGGTCGTCGTCAACCTGCGCGCCTTTATCGAAGAAGTGCGCTGGAAGAACGACGACGTTCCCATTTTCATCTACGGCGAAACCAAGACCGCACGCCATTTGCCAAACGACATCCTGCGCGAACTGCATGGCTTTATTCACATGTTTGAGGATACGCCGGAATTTATGGCACGCCATATCGTTCGCGAAGCCAAAAGCTATCTTGAAGGCATTCAACCGCCGTTCTTCAAGGCGCTGCTGAACTATGCCGACGATGGGTCGTATTCGTGGCACTGCCCCGGACATTCCGGTGGCGTTGCCTTCCTCAAAAGCCCGATTGGCCAGATGTATCACCAGTTTTATGGTGAGAACATGCTGCGTGCCGACGTCTGCAATTCGGTCGAAGAACTGGGGCAGCTGCTGGACCACAATGGTGCAATCGGTGCGTCAGAACGCAACGCCGCCCGCATCTTCAACGCCGATCATTGCTTTTTTGTGACCAACGGGACCAGCACCAGCAACAAGATGGTCTGGCATCATACCGTAGCCCCCGGTGACGTGGTCGTGGTGGACCGGAATTGCCATAAGTCCATTCTGCACAGCATTATCATGACCGGTGCGATCCCGATCTTTCTGAAACCGACGCGCAACCACTATGGGATCATCGGCCCGATCCAACGGTCTGAATTCGATATCGAAGCGATCAAGGAAAAGATCCGCAGCAATCCCTTGCTGGCGCATATTGACGCCGACACCGTCAAGCCACGCATCCTGTCGTTGACCCAATCAACTTACGACGGCGTTCTCTACAACACCGAGACAATCAAAAACGAACTGGATGGCTACATCGAAAACCTGCATTTCGACGAGGCATGGCTGCCGCATGCAGCATTTCATCCGTTTTATGGCAACTTTCATTCCATGGGGCGGAAACGCGAACGTCCCCGGCATTCCGTCACCTATGCCACGCAATCCATTCACAAACTGCTGGCCGGTATCAGTCAGGCCAGCCATGTGCTTGTGCAGGATTCCCAAGATACACAACTTGATCGCCACCTCTTCAACGAGGCATATCTGATGCACACCAGCACCAGCCCGCAATATAGCATCATAGCAAGCTGTGACGTGGCCGCCGCAATGATGGAACCTCCTGGTGGGACTGCATTGGTTGAGGAAAGCATTGGGGAAGCGCTCGATTTCCGGCGGGCGATGCGCAAAGTCGACGAAGAATTCGGCGATGATGAGTGGTGGTTCCAGGTGTGGGGCCCTGATGCACTTGAGGAAGAAGGTATCGGGCGGGCAAAAGACTGGGTGCTGAAGCGCACTGACGAGGACGGTGTACAAGCATCCGACGGCGAAGAGGCGTGGCATGGTTTTGGTGACATGGCACCTGGATTCAACATGCTTGATCCGATCAAGGCCACACTGATCACGCCCGGACTGAACCTTGATGGCCGGTTTGATGAAACCGGTATTCCGGCCTCTATCGTTACCAAGTTTCTGGCTGAACATGGGGTCGTGGTCGAGAAAACCGGCCTCTATAGCTTTTTCATCATGTTCACGATCGGCATCACCAAGGGCCGCTGGAACACGCTTTTGGCAGCCTTGCAGCAGTTCAAAGACGACTATGGCAAGAACCAGCCAATGTGGCGGACGATGCCGGATTTTTGCGCAAAGCACCCGCGCTATGAACAAATGGGGCTGCGGGATCTGTGCGACCACGTGCACAAGCTTTATGCAAAATACGACGTCGCGATCCTGTCGACTGATATCTATCTCAGTGATCTGACCCCTGCCATGACACCGACGGATGCATTTTCCCACATCGCGCAGCGCACGACGCAACGCGTGCCCATTGATGCGCTGGAAGGTCGGATCACCACCAGCCTGGTCACTCCTTACCCCCCTGGGATCCCGCTGCTTATTCCCGGTGAAGTGTTCAACAGCAAGATCGTGGAATACTTGAAATTCAACCGTGAATTTGCGCGCGAATGCCCCGGCTTTGAAAATGATATCCATGGGTTGGTTCAAACCACGGGGCCTGATGGAACTGTGGAGTATTTTGCCGATTGTGTCGCCGAGTAGCGCAGGGTGTGACAGGCGGCAGCACCGGGCCAACCGTTAATATGAGCCCGGTGCCGGGCTTGTCCGATTTCCGCATGGATCGGCCCTGATTGCAAAAGCACTTGATCGAAAAACAAAGTCGGGCGACCATCGTTGCATCAAAGGCTGTTCGCTTGGGGACGTCCGACATCGCTGAGTTGTCGTAAATACGCGGCATATCCAAACGCATTGGCCACCATCCCGAGCACGTCTCGGGCTCACTCAATAGCGGAGGGGAAAATGCCCATTATTCTGGATCGCCGGACGTTTCTTGCCACGACTGCTGGCTTTATTGCCATGCATCCATTCTCGGTACAGGCGCAAGCCGGACAGGCGCATCTGCGCATCATGGAGACGACGGATATCCATGTTCACATCTATCCCTACGACTATTACGGCGACCGCCCCGTTGATACCGTAGGTCTTGCCCGGACCGCATCGCTGATCGACGGCATCAGGGCCGAGTCCACGAACGCGATCCTGCTCGACAATGGCGATTTCCTGCAAGGTAATCCGATGGGCGACTATATGGCCTATGAACGCGGCATGTCCGAAGGCGATGTTCATCCAATGATTGCCGCGATGAATACGCTGGGCTTCGATGCATCGACACTGGGCAACCATGAATTCAACTATGGCCTGCCATTTTTGATGAATTCTGTCGCCGGCGCTGACTTCCCGGTGGTTTGTGCGAACGTTGCAACAAACATGGCGGGCAGCGCCCCGGCTGATACGACGCTGGTTCCGCCATACATTATGCTTGACCGGATGCTGACCGACGGCATTGGCGAAAGTGTCCCGATCAGGATCGGCATCATCGGCTTTGTGCCGCCGCAAATCATGACATGGGACCGGCGCCATCTTGAAGGAAATGTGCAGGTGCGCGACATCGTTGCCGCAGCACAGGCCTATGTCCCGCAAATGCGTGAAGAGGGGGCCGAGATCATTATCGCACTCAGCCATTCGGGTATTGGCGACGCGGAACACGCCGACATGATGGAAAATGCCTCGATCCCGCTGGCCGGGGTTGATGGAATTGATGTGGTTTTGACCGGCCACCACCACCGTGTCTTTCCCGGTCCGGACTACGCCGAAACCCCGGGTGTCGATGCCGAGGCCGGGACGATCATGGGCAAACCCGCCGTCATGGCTGGCTTTTGGGGCTCGCATATGGGGCTTGTCGATCTGATGCTGGAACGCGATGGCAATACCTGGCGTATTGCGTCTCACACCTCTGAGGCGCGACCGATCTTCCGTCGCGAGGAGGACCGCTCGGTCACTGCGCTGGTCGAAAGCGATGAAGCAGTCCTTGCCTCGGTTGAGGCCGATCATGAAGCGACGCTTGCCTATGTCCGCGCGGAGGTCGGCCAGACTGATGCGCCATTGCATTCCTATTTCGCCTTGGTCGCTGACGATCCGTCGGTGCAGATCGTGTCAAATGCGCAGACATGGTATATCGCACAAATGATGGCCGGAACCCCGAATGAAGGCCTACCTATCCTGTCTGCCGCAGCACCGTTCAAGGCCGGTGGGCGCGGCGGTCCGGAATATTACACAGATGTCGCCAAGGGTCCGATCGCAATCAAGAACGTCGCAGATCTCTACCTTTACCCCAACACGGTGCGCGCCGTGCGCATTGATGGGGCAACCGTTCGCGAATGGTTGGAACGCAGTGCCGGCATGTTCAACCAGATCACGCCAGGCGAGGCTGATCAGGTTTTGCTGAACCCTGACTTCCCGTCCTATAACTTCGACGTCATAGATGGGGTCAGCTATCAAATCGATCTCAGCCAGCCGTCGCGCTACAATAATGACGGTGAACTGGTAAACCCCGACGCGCAACGGATTGTCGATCTGACTTATGACGGCCAGCCCATCGACCCGGCGCAAGAGTTCATTGTCGCGACCAATAACTATCGGGCGGGCGGCGGGGGCAGTTTCCCCGGTGCATCACCTGCGACGACGGTCTTTGAAGGCCCCGACACCAATCGCGACGTGATTGTTCGCTTCATTGTCGAGCAGGGCACCGTCAGCCCATCGGCCGATGCGAATTGGACCTTCGCGCCCATGGAGGGGACGACCGTGCTGTTCGATACCGGACCAGCGGCCGCTAGCTTCATCGACGGGGTCAAAGGTGTCGCGATTTCGCCAGCGGGTGAAGGCCCGGACGGGTTCGCCCGCTACCGTATCGCGCTTTAGCGACTGCTACCGATGGTGTTGTATCCATGTGTTGACATGAACGGTGCACGTGCGTCGTGAACAGTCGTGGTCTGCCTTGCTGGATTGTCTGACAGGAGTGCCAGCCGGCTCTTTGACTGAAACGCCGGATGATAAAGAGATGCCGTTTCAATGACTAACAGGTCAGTATTAATGTCAGCACGCGGTCCAATTTAAAAGCCCGAAAGGCCGCAGCAACCGCTGCGGCCTTTCGGGTTGGCTGTGCTTTACGCTTGACCCAGATGCATGTGCGACCAAGCCGAATGGCAGCCTACCCGGCCTTTGCTGTAAACGACTGCGGCGGGTGTACGTGGTGTAGCAACGGGTGCTTGCGGAACAATGCGGCCACTTCAGCGCTTATCGCATCCTCGATATCTTCCAGAATGTCACCCGGTGCCGGGTCATCCATTGGTTCCGATGTGACGTCTTCCATCTTGTGGAAAGTAAAGCGGTCCGCGTTCGCCGTAATCTCTGCCATGGCGGGCGCCGCAATTGCGACGTCGGCGTAACAAGGCGTGTTGCTGTCACTGTCGTCCTCATCAAACAGCACCTCTGTATCGCCAGGAACCAGCGGATCGACGTCGGTCGCGTCAATCATATCTTCAGCCTCGATCGCGGCGTTCTGCGCCACCCGGGCAAGCGTTGTTTCAATGCTGCTGACCGCTGACAGGGCAAGTTTCGCCAGCAAGGTGGGCGTCGTGCCAGACCCGACAAGCCCATAAAGACTGGGGATCAGATCATAAAGATCATCTGTTTCATCCGCTTTGCGATCCGTCAGTAGGATCGCGCTGAGGTAAGGGTTTTTCCGCTCACCCGACAGTGCGATCGCGTGGGTCAACTGCCCCTCAATCTTTTCGTCCATGACCAGCAGGTCAACTGTATCCACACGGATCAGCGCATGGGCCACGGCCTGCGTATCGACAGACAGGATTTGAAATCCCTTGTCGATCAGCGCGCGTGCGGTTTCGACAGATGCTTTGGCATCGGCACGTAGAATAAGGGCTTTCATCGGATTCTCCTGATTATTGGCAGCTTGGACAATCATTAGAATCAACTCCTTAAATTTTGTTGAAAATGTCACAGCCATTCTGCGCGGGCTTGGCCCCTGCCCTTCTTCCGCCTATAGAGCGGGGGCAACACCAAAGGACGCAAGACCATGCGGACAGCGACGATCACAAGGCAAACCGCCGAGACGGATATCACCGTCACCATCAACCTGGATGGCACCGGCACTTATGACAACCAAACCGGGGTCGGTTTCTTTGACCACATGCTGGATCAATTGTCGCGCCATGCGTTGATCGACATGACGATCCGCGCCAAGGGTGATTTGCACATTGATGATCACCACACGGTCGAAGACGTCGGGATTGCGCTGGGTCAGGCGCTGACAGAAGCTTTGGGCGACAAGCGCGGTATCCGGCGTTACGGCAGCTGCCACCTGGCGATGGATGACGCGCAGGTGCGGTGCGCGCTTGATTTGTCCGCACGGCCCTATCTGATCTGCAATCTCGATCTGCCCTTCGGCAAGATCGGCACATTCGACACCGAACTGGTGCGCGAATTCTTTCAGGCGCTCAGCACCCATGGCGGCATCACGCTGCACATCGACAGGCTGCACGGCTTTAATGCCCACCACATCGCAGAGGCAGCTTTCAAAGCCGTGGCGCGTGCGTTGCGTGAAGCGGTTGAAACCGATCCGCGCAAGGCAGACGCGATCCCCTCGACCAAGGGCAGCCTATGACCACGGCTCTTGTCGATTACGACAGCGGCAATCTGCATTCGGCGCAAAAGGCGTTTGAGCGGATGGCGGCAGAGGTCGGATCAGGTTCGATCATCGTGACCTCAGACCCTGATATCGTCGCCAAAGCCGACCGCATCGTGCTGCCCGGTGACGGGGCGTTCCCCCATTGCCGAGCCGAGCTGTTTGCCCGCACCGGACTGGCCGAGGCGATCGTGGAGGCTGTCACCACCCGCGCCCGTCCCTTTTTCGGCATATGCGTGGGGATGCAGATGATGGCGACCACAGGCCATGAATATGAGGAAACAGCCGGCTTTAATTGGATCGCCGGTGATATCCGCAAAATCACGCCGTCGGACCCGGCGCTGAAGGTGCCGCACATGGGCTGGAACGATCTGGTGATCGACAACCCACACCCGGTGCTGGACGGGATCGTAACAGGCGACCACGCGTATTTCGTGCACTCTTACGCGATGGATGTGACCGACCCGGCACACCGCCTGGCGCATGTGGCCTATGGCGGCGATGTGACAGCGATCATCGGGCGCGACACGATGATCGGCACGCAATTTCACCCCGAGAAAAGCCAGGATGCCGGTTTGCGTATGATCGGCAATTTCTTGCGTTGGGCGCCCTGATCAAACAACCCGCTGATATTGAATAACAAAGCAGGTCAAACAACGCTCCGCCGCAGGTCAGCACGACATGGCACCCTACCGGGGCATCTGGTCAGACTGGCCGAAGGGTGCTTCTATGCTGCCCCAAAAGACGCCTATGACCGCGCCAAGCAAGAGCGCCATGAGAGAGAGCTGAGACATATGTTGAACCGCCGCCATTTCTTTTTCGTCCTCGCAGGGGGCTTGGCCGCTTGTGGTCGCAGCAGCGACGCTCCAAGTGTCAGCCGCGCCGCAGGGATCCCGCTTCACCCCAATGAAACACCGGAACTGCGCCGCCTGATCAATAAATACGCCAATGTGCACGGTATCCCTGTAACGCTGCTGCACCGGGTCATCATCCGCGAAAGCACGCATAATCCGGCAGCACGCAACGGGCCTTACTATGGGCTGATGCAAATTCTGCCCCAGACGGCGCGGACGATGGGCTATCGCGGGTCACCCGCAGGGTTGCTGGATGCAGAGACAAACCTGAAATACGCCGGGCGCTACCTGCGCGGGGCATGGCTGTTGTCGGACGGGGATGAGCAGACAGCGGTCAACTGGTACGCGCGCGGGTATTACTACGAGGCGAAAAGGCGCGGGATGTTGGTCGAGACTGGTCTCCGGTCGGGGTAATCGGGTGAAACTTGTGGGGGAAGACTGCCCGCCTACGGGCAACCATCCCCACTACAATCAAACAAGGTTGCGTCGACGCGGATTGGCCCGATATCCACGACTTCGATGATGTAAGACGTGCCCTCCATCCCAAGCAACTGGCCTTCTATCGCGGTTCCACCGTTGGCCAGCACGACATCGCCTCCAAACTGGGGCTCAGTCAGGTTCAAGGGGCATCCTTCGCCCGTGCAGATCGCGTCATCAACATTGAAGCGCAGTTCGCCGAGCTTGGTTGCGATGACGTATTGATTATTGCTGATCTCGACCAGTTGTCCTTGCACGGCGACCGACCCATCCCGTGTCGAGAAGGTCAGCATCGGCGCTGACGACACGAACCGCATAAAGTCGGGGCATGCTTGACCAACGCAGGTCACACCCTCAACCGGAACGGTGACCAGACCGATCGAGTTTCTCAAAACCACAACCTGATCATTGACTTCGACCAATTCGCCCGTAAGCCCTTCGCCCGCATCATACTTCAGCGTCACGGTACTACTGACTTGAGCAAATGTGGGTGCTGCGAGGCCAAACAATGCTGCAACAACCATGCAAGACCGCAGGGCAAGGCGCCGCCCACCAACAAAAAGGCCAGAGGATTGTGATGCGTATTTCATGATAACTTCCATTGGTTAACTTCGATTGCTTGCGGTTCTCGTTGAACGAGTGCGAAACACAGCCCTCGTTGAAATATTTGCGGCACCCACCCTAGCAAGCAGATGGATGCCGTCGCTTTGGATGCAGGCTTACAGGTTCGCTTTACGGAACTCTGTCATGTGGCGGCGCACGGTCGAAAACCACAAACCCGACGATTTAATGTTCTCAAGACCGCTGTTCACAGTCTCAAGGATCGCTTCGTTGCGGGGGTGTGATTTCGCGATAACCGCATGCAGCACGTCAACAAAAGTCAGCGCCTCATGCAGCTGGACCAAGGAGCCTGCGTTCAACTCGCTGATCCGGCCATCGGCCACGTCAACAGCAACCAGCGCAACATCGGCCTGCCCATCAAGCACAAAGTTGATGCAGTCAGCCGCGGTTGGTGCACGCACGATTGTGACGACGGGCGACACAAGTTCGACCTCTTCAAGCGGTGCAAGCGTATACGCCTCTGCACGGCAAATACGCTTGCCGGTCAGTTCGGCGTGGTCTGCAAAGACCGGGTCGCTGGACGCGCTGTAGTAGCCAAGCACTTCCTCATAAAGTGGCGCGCTGAAGTCGAGGTTGTTGCAGCGGAACTGCGATTCGTCTTCCAGCTTGTCGATGATATCGCAGTTTGGCTGGCTCCAGCCGATGCTGATGTCATAGGCGTGATCGACGATCAGCGGGTTCAGGTGTGCGCCGTCATCATTGATAAAGTCGATCTGGTACGCGGGGTTCCCATCGGCATTTTCAAGCGCGAGGTTAATGATTTCGGTCAGCAAACCGCCCTGCGCCTGATCTTCGTCCATGAAGGGGGCCCAACCTGTCGCGGTCAGAACGCGGATCGGCTTGTCTTCGGCAGGTGCTGGCAGTTGCTCTGTCGTCTGCACAGTGCGAATGGCAGACGCATTCGCAGCAGATTGGCCCAGATCACCGTCAAGGCAGGGGATAAACAGAACGTCACCGACATTGATCAGACCGGGGTTTGGACCGATCGCTTCGGCGTTGGCGCTGTAGATCAGGTTGAAACTGCCGGTGTTGCCATAGGCCTGTTGCGCGATGCTGCTCAGAAAGTCGCCTGATTGGACGGTATAGTCTTGTCCACAGCTGATGCTTTGGGCTGACGCCGCAGCCGCAGCAAAGCAGAGTGCGGTGGAGAGGAGGTATGTTCGCATGGTGCGCATTGTATTGTATCGCCTTGAATTGATTGCCTTAGTGCAGCAACGGCTAAGGACGCTTTGTGGCGAAATTGCGGAGGTGTTTACGCTCTTACCCCTACGTCGCTCATTTTTTAAAAATCGTTTCAAATGGCATCGTTATAGCCTCGGCTTCGCTATGCTGACCTAGAAAGTGGCGCGCGCGTCGATAAGAAACGGCGGTAATGAGGCCGCTAATATGACCGTGAAACGAAAAGGCCCCCGCATTGCAGGGGCCTTTATGTTTTGGGTGCAGGCGTCAGGATTACCCCACACGGACCCAGTTCTGACTGGAACACAGCAAACCGCCTGCCACGCAGCCACGCAGGCGCAGGCTGTTGCCCTCGACATCCATCTTGCCGATGTAGATCTTGTTGTTGGATGGACGCCAGACCGAGCCTTCGTAGGCGCCGCCACCCTGTGGCACCATGTCGATCACCAGCGTCTTGCCGATGTTTTCGGACTGATACTCGCCATCGGCGTTGAAGGTCCGGCTGATCACGCCACAGACCGCCGCACCGCATGGGGCGATTGTGATATGGGCGTAAGCGCCGTCATCAACTTCGGTTTGCCACACGCCGAGTGCGGCGTCCTGCGCGGATGCTGCCGTGGCAAAGGCAAACAACGATGCTGCCAGAATCAGAAGTCTTTTCATTACTCATTTCCTCCCTGAGTTATGGCGCAGATCATGCGCGGGCACACCCATGTCAATCAAGCAAGACGTTGGGTCAAAGCGTCTGCGTTGCAATCCGGCACAGCCCATGCATAAACGCGGGCAAACAAGAAAGGTGCCTGCCCGATGATCCTCTACCCTGCCATTGATCTCAAAGACGGAAA
>CBDTVH010000017.1:0-13888 GCA_965363665.1 uncultured Yoonia sp.
TCGCCAAGACCGGCTATTCCCGCCCGCACACGATTCACTGTGGTCCTGAAGGCATTTATGTTTCGACCCTTGGTGGCGGCGGCAAGGACGGCACTGATGGTCCCCCGGGTATCTTCATCATGGATTGCGAAACCTTCGAAATCCTTGGTCGTTACGAGATGGACCGCGGTATTCAGGACAAGCACTATGATTTCTGGTGGAACCTGCCCCGCGATTACATGGTCAGTTCCGAATGGGGCCTGCCACCGCAGTTCGAAAACGGCATTGTGCCCGAAGATCTGCTGTCCAACAAATACGGCCACACGATCCACTTCTGGGACCTGCGTGCGCGCAAGAACATTCAGAGCATTGATCTGGGTGAAAATCACCAGATGGCGCTGGAAATCCGCCCTGCCCATGATCCGGCGAAGGAATATGGCTTCTGCGGTGTCGTGGTTGATACCACCAACCTGCAGGGCGCGATCTTCACCTGGTGGCGCAACAAGGACGGCACGTTTGAGGCCAAGAAGACAATCACGATTGATCCTGTCCCCGCCGATGCGGATGAGCTGCCAGAGCTGCTGAAAGGCTTTGGTGCCTGTCCGCCCTTGGTTACCGATATCGACCTCAGCCTTGATGACCGTTTCCTTTATGTGGCCTGCTGGGGCTTGGGCGAGATGCATCAATATGACGTCTCTGACCCAATGAACCCCAAGCTGGCGGGGAAGGTTGATCTGGGCGGGATCGTCAAAAAGACCAAGCCCCCCAACGGCAAGGACTTTGGCTATGGGCCGCAGATGGTCGAGATCAGCCGCGATGGCAAACGCGTCTATTGGACCAACTCGCTTTATTCCACATGGGATGATCAGTTCTATCCCGGTGAACGCGGTGCGGCGATGGTCATGGCTGACGTGGGCAAAGACGGTGGTCTGACGCTGAACAAGGATTTCTGGGTCGACTTCCCCGAAGGTTATCGCAGTCACCAGATCAGGCTTGAGGGCGGTGACTGTTCGACCGACAGTTTCTGCTATCCATCGGTCTAGATCTTGTTTGAAATGACAACGCAGGCGGCCCTTTGGTGGGCCGTCATTGTCTCTGGCCTCTATCACGGGCTGAACCCGGGGATGGGGTGGCCTTTGGCCGTTTCAGCGGCCTTGATGGAGCGCAAGACCTCCGCCCTTCCCGGCGCTTTGGTTGCGCTGGCAGGCGGACATTTTCTGGCGATGTGCGCTATTTTGTTGCCGTTCTCGCTGATGGTCACATTGGTTTACTGGGAAGGGCAAATTCGGATCGGTGCGGGACTGCTTGTCATCGCTCTTGGTGTCTATCTGCTGATCAATCGCAAACACCCCCGGTTTTTGGCGCGCGTACCGCCGTCGCGGCTGGCGCTTTGGTCGTTTCTGGCGGCCATGGCGCATGGTGCGGGGCTGATGCTGGTCCCGATCTTCCTCGGCATCTGCGCGCCCGAAAGTCTTGATGCTGGCCACGAAGCCGCTGAAAGCCTGATGGCAAGCAACGTCGGGATGGCCTTTCTGGTGGCCGGTGTTCATACGGCGGCCATGACGCTTGCAGGTGGGGCATTGGCGGCGGGGATGTATTTCTGGCTTGGCCTGAAATTCCTGACGCGGTCGTGGTTCAATCTGGATGTGGTCTGGGCGCTGAGCCTGATCCTTGTCGGTGGGATCGGCATTATGACTGCGTCGCATACCACGCAAATCTAGCGTCCTGCGATTGCCGCCAGTTCATCGGCGGCGGCGCGCAAAGGTTCCAGATACTCAACCAAATCAGGTAGATGCCGCCGTTGTTCAGGGGCATGGATCGACAGGGTCGATAGCAAACGCCCGCGGTTGTCCAGGATTGGCACGGCAATGGCGGTCATGCCCGGCATGAACTCTTCGTCGTCGGTTGCATAGCCGCGCTCTCGCGTCTTGATCAGCTCTTCTTGCAGCTTTGCCGGGTCGGTGATGGTCTTATCTGTCTGTTTGTCCAGACTGTGATTTTTCAGGAAGCGCTCAAGATAGTCGGGACGCAGTGTCGACAGATACATCTTGCCGCTGGCGGTGCAGTGAAACGGAACTTGTGTGCCCACGGGAAGCTGGATGCGTAGGGGCCAGTGTGTTTCGACCCGGTCCAGATAGAACATGCCCTCGCGTTCGGGGATGGCCAGATTGCAGGTTTCACCGACCTTGACGGCGAGTGACTTGAGCACGGCAAGGCGCACAGTCCGTACGCGTTCAGATGATAATGTATTGATTGATAACAGGCGCATCCGCCTGCCGGGACTGTACGACCGCCCGTCGATGTCGCGTTGCAGGAAGCCTTCGGCCTCTGCCGTGGCAAAAAGCCGGTGAATTGTTGGCTTGGGCAGTCCCAGGGTCTCATTCACCACTGAAGGTGTTACGGGGACACCAACCTTCGCGACTTCCTCAAGCAGCAACAAGAGCCGCAGGTTCGTCGGAATTTGGCCGGTGTCCTCATCTTTCATATCGCCAACCTATCCGCGTTATCTGTCGGGCAAGATAGCGAGCGCCGTTTCAGGCACAAGGGCTACAAAGAACCACACGCTGATCAGGGCGATCAGATAGGGCACGATATAGCGCAACAGGCGGAAATACGGCACGCCCGTCACCCCTGACGCCACATAGAGGTTAAGCCCATAGGGCGGTGTCACGAACCCGATGGACGCACCCACAAGGAACACAACCGCGAAGTGGATCGGGTCAATGCCGACCGACGCCGCAATTGGGGCCAGGATAGGTGCAAGGATGATCGTCACAGGCAGTGATTCAAGGATCATCCCCGTGACAAATACAATCGCCATGGACGTGAACAGAACGGCATAGTAACCGCCCATACCGGTCACGAAGTCACCGATAAAGTCTTTCGCACCCAGCGACGACATCACCTGCTGCATCGCAACCGAAACGGCGATCAGGGGCACAAGGATGCCCGAGATCTGCGCGGACCGCGACACAATCGACGGGATCTGCGGAACGGTGAAGCCTTCGACCACAAACATTGATCCAAAACTCTTCTGTTCGACAGGAACATCGGAAGAACTGCCCATGATCCGGTTCAGTGGATAGGAAATCAGGCCAACCAAGACACAGAAGCCCACCGTCACGCCCGCAGCCTCGGTCGGTGAAAAGCGACCGGTGTAGATGCCCCAAAGCACCAGACCGATGGCAAAGAAACCCAACCACGCACCGATGCCTGTCTTGATCATCCGCGAAATCGACAGACCAATCAGGACGCCCCAGCCGTTGATTGTGCAGATGATGAACGCAGCCGTCATCATACCCAGAACCATCAGCGAACCGGGGATGATACCCGCCACAAACAGGTCCGAAATCGGCAGGTTCAGCAAGAAGCCGTAAACGATGAAGATAATGGACGGCGGAATAATGATACCGACCGTACCCCCCGCAGCAGCGGTCGCAGCCGAGAAGCGCTCATCGTAGTTGCCCTTCACCATCTCAGGATGCAGCATCGAACCAATGGTCGCCGTGGTTGCGGAGTTGGAGCCGGAGATCGCAGCAAACAGACCACAGGCGGCGATAGAGGCCATCGCCAAACCGCCGCGTAGCCAACCAAGGACCGAATAGGCGAAGTCTGACAATCGTCGGGCGATGCCTGACTGGTTGATCAGGTCCCCTGTCAGGATAAACAGCGGCATCGCCAGTAGGGCAAAGCCTTTGCTGAAGACGTTGATCAACTCGTTCCCGGTGTTCGCCAAAGGCAAATCAATCACAAAGCTGATGCCGATGACCCAATAGAAAATGACCAGCAAAACCGGTGTGCCAAGCATGAAGAACAGTGTGACCCCAAGCGAAATAAGTGTAATCCAAGTACTATCAGCCATCAGACATCCCCCCCGATCACAGCTTGCTTGATGATCGCATCACCAGATTTATAGTTGTTCCAGTCCTCCAGCCAGTTGCCGACAACACGGCCCGACATCAGCGTAAAGGCGATGGGGACAGTGATGTAGAACCACCACTTCATGACGTCATCGACGCCATCGACCAATTGAAAGTTGTCGGCTGACAACGCGGTGAACCGCAGCGATGTCGTGATCGCAATCCAGCAGAAACCAAACCAGAGGATCGCGTCCAAAGTCAGCGTCGCCATCTGGCCAGAGGGCGGCATTTTGGACCGAAACTCGCTGAAGCTCAGGTGCGTGCGCAGCTTCACGTTGTAGGAACATGCAAACCAGGCCATGACCATGAACAGGAATGGCGGCACCGTGGTCGAGCCCGACCACTGGTTTGAAAACACAAACCGGTCGATCACGCCCCAACAGATGATGCCCGCAATGATCAAGTACATCACGACCGCCGTCGTGCGCTCCAAGTGGCGTTCGAGGAATGGGATGTAGTGATACATCAGATGTGCAAGCACGCCCCCAACCAAGGTAAAGACGAAACAGAAAAGCCACATGCCATCAGCATCAAATGCCTGCCGCATGTCCCACGAACTGCCCGAGAAAATAGCGGGCACAACGGCCACCGCTTCAGCCAAGATCGACATATAGGTCTCCCCCCTAATGTGTCAGAATGCCGCCACTATGGAGCGGTCTTTTTAGGTTGAAAAGGGCCGACCGAACTCCCATTCGGCCGGCCCAAATCCGTTACGTGAGTGATTGGTTTAGCCTTTCCACCAACGACGTGGCTCGACGTTCTCTGGCAATGTATCGCCAGGAATTGTCCGCACCTCGTCATAGATCTCCTGATATGTGTCCAAGCCACCGGACCAGCCGTTCAGCCGCTCGCGCCACTCTTCCCAGAGTGCTGGCTGATACTCGGGTGAACACATTTCTTCGGCTTTCTTGATCTCTTCGGGTGACAAGAACGCGTTACGCACGTTGTTTTGTGCAAAGATCGTGTTTGGCAGTTGTGGATCAGACTGGCCGACGGTGTTGATCAGGGCCACTTCGTTTGCCGCCTGCACGTGTGTCTGCGCCCAATATGCCGATTCCATCACGGCATCCTGTAGATAACCTTCGAGGCCATCAAAGACAGACGCGGACATTGCTGTGTGCTCTGTACCGCAGAAGAAGTTCAGGTGAACCGACTGGGACACGACAGGCGCCATGTTGGCATAGGCAACCGCAGACGCCCATGTTTCCGCACCATCAATCAGACCCTGCTTGAGACCATCAAGCGTTTCTTCCCATGCCACAGGAACCGGGTTCAGGTTCAGCGCTTCCATCGCAATGCGACCCAGCTGGGTACCCGTCACGCGGTTCTTGGTGCCGGCCAATTCTTCAACGGACGTCACTGTTGGCTTGTCTTCAAAGTTCAGACCCATCTGGATGCCGCGCAATTCAGCGTGGCTGAACAGGAATTTCAGACCATGGCGCTTTTCATATGGCTCACGCAGCAGACGCATGGACGCGGGTGAATAGAGGAAGTGATACTGGTCCGCACGGTTACGGAACATATACGCATAGTCCAGAACGTTCAGATAAGGCGCACCACCGGCAGAGTTCTGTGTAGAGGCCGCGTAGATATCAACGATACCCTGCTGTGTTTTTTCAACGCAGGACGTTTGACCGCAGATCTGGTTGTCGCCGATAAACTCGATCCGAATCTCACCATCGGTCCGTGCTTCAAGGTCACGCGCAAATTCCAACGCGCCAGCGCGTTCGATCAACAGGTTGCGGGCGTTAAAGCCGGACGCACCGAATTTCAGATTATGCTTTGCTTCCTTTGCGAAACGACGCTCGTATGTCGATTCGGCCGCAGATGCGAGGTTTGCAAGGCTCATCGCCCCACCAAACGTACCTGCCGCCATCAAGGTTGAGCTCATGCCGTATTGACCTGCCAACTTGAACAGATCCCTCCGCGAAATACGGCTCAGTTTATCTCCAATCATCATGTTTCCTCCCATGTTGTCGATTATTGAGACTTATAGTTTCAAAAAAGCCTAGTATAGTCTGATCGTTCTGCATAGAGTTTTTTCCAAGTAAATGGAGAACAATGCAGTGGAAGCCGATTTTATCGTCGTAGGCGCAGGGTCAGCGGGGTGTGTCCTTGCCAACCGGCTGAGTGAAAATCCTGCCCATAAGGTGATCCTGCTTGAGGCTGGTGGGAAAGACAACAATCCTTGGATTCACATCCCCGTCGGGTATTTCAAGACAATCCACAATCCCAAGGTTGACTGGTGTTACAAGACCGAACCTGATCCGGGACTGAACGGGCGATCCATCGAATGGCCACGCGGCAAGGTATTGGGTGGGTCATCATCGTTGAACGGCCTTCTTTATGTGCGCGGCCAACCACAAGACTATGACCGCTGGCGCCAGATGGGTAACACCGGTTGGGGCTGGGACGATGTTCTGCCGCTGTTCAAACGGTCCGAGAACAATGAGCGCGGCGCGGACGAATTTCACGGAAATCAGGGCAACCTGTCTGTGTCCAACATGCGCATTCAGCGCCCTATCACCGATGCATGGGTCGCTGCCGCACAGGCGGCGGGGTACAAGTTCAACCCCGACTACAACGGCGCAGATCAGGAAGGCGTCGGTTTCTTTCAACTCACATCGCGCAATGGTCGCCGGTGCAGCGCCGCTGTCGCGTTCCTGAACCCGGTCAAATCCCGCGAGAACCTGCAAATCATCACCCATGCGCAGGTCGAAAAAGTCATCATCGAAGGCAAGCGCGCGACAGCCGTAACCTACACGGACCGCAGCGGAAATCTGCAAACCGTCAAGGCACGCAAAGAAATCGTGCTGTCTGGCGGCGCGATCAATTCGCCCCAACTTCTGATGCTGTCCGGCATCGGCGAGGCCGCACAATTGGCTGAAAACGGGATCGACGTCATCAACGACCTGCCCGGGGTGGGCAAGAACATGCAAGACCACCTGCAAGCGCGTTTGGTTTACAAGTGCAACGAGCCCACGTTGAACGATGAAGTCAGCTCTCTCTTTGGCCAAGCCAAGATCGGTCTGAAATACCTGATGTTCCGTGCCGGTCCCATGACGATGGCTGCCAGCCTTGCCACCGGTTTCCTGAAGACCCGCGAAGATGTCGAAACGCCCGATATCCAGTTCCATGTCCAGCCGCTGTCAGCGGAAAACCCGGGCAAAGGGGCCGACAAGTTCTCGGCCTTTACGATGTCCGTTTGTCAATTGCGCCCCGAAAGCAAAGGCGAAATCAGGTTGCAAGGCAATGATCCCAAGGCTTACCCCAAGATCATCCCCAACTATCTGTCAACGGAAACCGACTGCCAAACCGTCGTCGCTGGCGTCAACATCGCCCGCAAGATCGCGCGGCATGCCCCGCTGACTTCCAAGATCAGCGAAGAATTCAGACCCCACGCGGATTTGCCGATGGACGATTACGAAGCGACATTGGATTGGGCACGCAACAACACCGCGTCGATCTACCACCCCACCGGTACCTGCAAGATGGGTCAGGGCAAGGACGCCGTGGTGGACGAACGACTGCGGGTACACGGGATTGCCGGGCTACGCGTTGCCGATTGTTCAATCATGCCGGAGATCGTGTCGGGCAACACAAATGCGCCTGCGATCATGATCGGGGAAAAGGCGTCAGATCTGATTTTGGAAGATGCGTAAGAGGCGAGCAATGAGACAACGACAATCCATGCAGATGTTTGACTGGTTCAACTGGGCGGCCCTTGCCGCCATTGGTGTGTTTCTCGGCCTGGCGCTTGATGGCCTTGTGGACCTTGCGTTCCTGGGTGCGTGGGGCAGCATCATCGTGATACTGGCGCTATCCGCAGGCTGGCTGGTTTTCTATTTTTTGATAGAGCGCGTGATGAACTTCATATCCATCGGAAGATTCTCAGCACCCCAGCAACTTCGAAAACTGCGCAAGCCACTGGCCCTTCATTTTGCACTGCCGATCGGCATCATCATCGGCTTGATCGGGGCGCAATTTGGTTTGCGTGAATTGATCGTTTAGGGATCAAGCTGGAAAGCCGTACGAACTCCCTCGCCTGACACCACGTCCTGTCAACTCGGCCCTTGACCCCCCACCCGGAATCGCAAACAGTGTCGGCGATGGTTCCCAGGCCGCCGAAAATGCGTCCGGGATGAAAAGGGAATACGGTGAGGAAGAGCCAAAGCGCGCCAAACCCGTAACTGCCCCCGCAACTGTGAGCGGCGAGCGACCCCGATGATCACCACTGAGCAACCGCTCGGGAAGGATCGGGCAAGCAGCGACCCGCAAAGTCAGGAGACCTGCCATCAAAGGGTGCCGAGAGGTGCCGCGAGAAACTCAAACCGGGCGGGGTGTCCGGAGCGGAGATCATGATGGTGAAACAGGCGTATTCCGCCACACAAACATGCCCTTTCGTCCCCCCGCTTATGCGCGGAGGGCTGCATGGACCGGACCACACAACACCGTATCACGGTCTGCACATCGTGCAGGCATAAGGGGACGGATTGCCGCCCCGGATATGAACTGATCGAAAAGTTGCGCCGCGCGATTGCCGCGGCGGGCGACAGTATTACCGAGGACTTCGCCATTTCCGGCGTTGCCTGTATGGCGGGCTGCGATCGGCCCTGCACGGTGGCCTATCATGCTACGCAAAAGGCGACCTATCTGTTCGGTGACATGACGCCAGAGGACGACATCGACGACCTTGTGGATTTTGCCAAGCAATACGCTGTGCTGCACGATGGCTGGTGTTCGTCGGTGGACCGCCCCGGCAAGCTGCGCAAATCGACATTGGCGCGCGTGCCTGCCGCGATGATCGCGCTGGAAGACAGCAAGGCGCTGGTATCATGAGCGGCGCGCATCTGAGTGTCACAGACGTCAGTTGGCGGCCACATAAACGCACAGCCCCAGTGCTGCACACCACCAGCTTCGAGGTTGCAAAAGGTCACGTCCTTGGCGTGGTCGGCCCCAATGGCGCAGGCAAATCAACGCTGCTGCGTCTGCTGTATCGTTTTCAGGCACCCACCACAGGCCAGGTCAGGATCAATGGCCAGGACATTTGGGCGATGCCGGCGCGCCAAGTGGCCCAGCATGTTGCCGCCGTCCTGCAGGAACAGGCTGCCGCCTTTGGCCTCAGCGCGCGCGAAATCGTTTCACTTGGACGTACCCCGCACCGTCGTGGTTACGGCAGCGCTGATCCGCATGACCTAAGCGTAATCAACAAGGTCATGGCGATGCTGGATTTGACCGGTCTTGAACATCGCGACTTTGGCACCTTGTCGGGCGGTGAACGCCAACGGGTCATGGTCGCCCGCGCGCTGGCGCAGGAACCTGAAATCCTGATCCTTGATGAGCCGACCAACCATCTTGATATCCGCCACCAGCTCGAAGTCCTCGCGCTGATCCGCCAGCTTGATCTGACCATCGTTGTGTCCCTGCACGACCTCAACATCGCGGCCCATATCTGCGACAACATACTTGTGCTCGAAGATGGATATCCGCGTGGTTGCGGAACGCCCGATGCATTGCTTACCGAAACCCTCGTCTCTGACACATTCCGCGTCGACGCCCGCCGGGAAAGGCTTGCCCCAAGCGACACCAGCCACCTGTCATTCCACCTGCCCCATTAAAGAAAATGCAAATGAAATTGACTCTGACAACCGCCATCCTCACCCTCGCGGCCAGCACCGGTTTTGCGCAAACCACGGTGCAAAGCTGCGACCGTGAAGTGACATTCGACGCCCCCCCGCAGGCGGCCGTGTCCAATGATGTGAACCTGACCGAAATGATGCTGGTCCTTGGCCTGACCGATCACATGGTTGGTTACACAGGCATTTCCGGGTGGAACAAATTGGACGCCAATATGCGCGCCGGTGTCGCGCAACTTCCCGAACTGTCCGAACAGTATCCATCGAAAGAAGTGCTGATCGGTGCAGAGGCTGATTTCTTCTTCGCAGGCTGGAACTACGGTATGCGCGTGGGCGGCGAAGTGACCCCCGAGACGCTCGCCCCTTTTGGCATTCAGGTCTACGAACTGACCGAAAGTTGCATTCACATAGCTCATACGGGTGACAAAGACGCGGCCTCGATGGATGATATGTACAATGATCTGCGCAATCTGGGTGCAATCTTTGGCGTCGAGGACCGGGCCGAGGCATTGATCGCCAATTACCAATCGGACCTTGCTGATTTCCTTGCGAGCCAACCCGCCTTGCCCGTAGCGCCGCGTGTCTTTGTCTATGACAGTGGAGATGATGCACCCTTTACGGCAGGTCGCTATGCCATGCCGAATGCATTGATCGAGGCCGCAGGCGGTACGAACATCATGGAAGACTTCGATAAAAGTTGGACAACGGTCGGCTGGGAAGCCGTGGTGGAACGCAACCCCGAAATCATCGTGATCGTGAACTATGGCGAGGTGACCGCCACACAAAAACGCGAATTCATGATGACAAACCCGGCCTTCGCTGATCTTGAGGCGGTCAAGGACGACCGCTTTGTTGTGTTGGACTATGTCGAGGCCACACCGGGGCCACGCAATATCCAGGCGGTAAAGACACTGGCCACCGCATTCCGCGCAAACTGACGGTAAATGGATCAGGCCGACAGACAGATCGCGACCCTTAGCCCGCATAAGGGGCGGCTGCGGCTGACCTTTGGGCTGGGGTTTGTGGCGCTTTTCCTGTCTCTGTCTGTGGCGGTCAGCGTCGGCGCGGTTTCGGTCCCGCTACCGACAGTCTGGGGCATCGTCACCAACAAAGCCGTCCCCGGTCTGATCACCCCCGACTGGTCTGCCGGGCGTGAAGCCATCGTGTGGGATATCCGTTTCCCCCGCGCCATCCTTGCCTGTCTGGTCGGCGCGGGCCTTGCCATCGTCGGCGCAAGCTTGCAGGCGGTGACGCGGAATCCGCTGGCTGATCCGCATTTGCTTGGCATTTCGGCGGGGGGCGCATTTGGTGCGATCCTCGCGCTCCTACATACCGGGCTGTTCGTTGGCCTGCTCACAGTCCCTTTCATGGCTTTCCTCGGCGCACTCGGTGCCACGCTGATCGTCCTTGGTGTTTCGCAATTTGCCACCGCGACCAGCGCCGACCGGCTGGTGCTTGCAGGTGTCGCGGTTTCCTTCATCGTGATGTCATGTGCAAATGTTCTTATCTTTCTGGGCGATCCACGCGCGGTGCATACGGTCGTTTTCTGGATGCTCGGCGGCCTCGGGCTCGCGCAATGGAGCCATCTGACCTATCCGTTCGCCATTCTTTTGCTTTGTGGTGCCTACCTTTGGGCCAACGCCGGCAACCTCAACGCGATGACCGTGGGCGATGAAACCGCCACCACTCTTGGCATCCCCGTCGGGCGTTTCCGCCTGACCGTCTTTGTGGTGGGCGCGATGATCACCGGTGTCATGGTCGCTTTCTCTGGCATCATCGGGTTCGTCGGCCTGATGATCCCGCACATCGTGCGGTTGATTGTGGGCGGCGATTATCGACGCGTACTGCCAGTTTCCGCCCTTTGCGGCGCGATTTTTCTGCTATGGGCTGACATTTTCGCACGCACGGTGATGGCCCCCGATGACATTCCCATCGGGATTGTCACCGGGTTGATTGGCGGTGTTTTCTTCGTGTGGTTGCTACGCAGAAATCCGATCTAGCCGCATTTGGAATAGCCGCACGACCCACAGGTCATGCAGCCTTCAACCATCCGCAGGTCATAAGAACCGCATGACGAACATGCCTTGCCGCGTCGCGCGCCGTTGATCGCGACGACATCAGCCTGGGGATCAGCCTTCAGGCCCATGCCTTCGCCCGCAAGGAACCCGGTTGCGATCATGTGCTTTTCGATGACACCGCCAATTGCCGCGAGGATCGACGGAACATACTTGCCCTGCATCCAAGCGCCACCGCGTGGATCAAAGACAGCCTTGAGTTCCTCGACCACGAAAGAGACATCACCACCGCGCCGGAACACAGCCGAGATCATCCGCGTCAGTGCCACTGTCCAGGCGAAATGTTCCATGTTCTTGGAGTTGATGAATACCTCAAACGGGCGACGATGCCCCGCGATGACCAGATCGTTCACCGTGATGTAGATCGCGTGCTCGCTATCAGGCCATTTCAGCTTGTAGGTTGCCCCTTCCAATTCTTGCGGGCGGTCAAGCGGTTCGGACATGTAGACCACTTCGCCTTCTGACGGGAACGCAGTACCGCCTGCAACGTCGGAGCCTCCGGCGGGAGTTTTCTGACCAAGATGAAGAGAGGAGGTTTCGCCTTTATCGGCATCCTCGCTGACGGAAAGGACCGACCCGGTGACATCATTGGGCCGGTAGGTCGTGCAGCCTTTGCAGCCCTGATCCCACGCGGCCATGTAAACCTCTTTGAAATCGTCGAAGCTGATGTCCTCGGGGCAGTTGATGGTCTTGGAAATGGATGAATCGATCCACTTCTGTGCCGCAGCCTGCATGCGCACGTGATCCAGCGGGGCGAGCGTCTGGGCGTTGACGAAATAATCCGGCAATGGCGCGTCACCTTTCAGATCACGCCATAGCTGCACGGCGTAGTCGACCACCTCTTCCTCGGTCCGCGACCCATCTTTCTGCAACACCTTGCGGGTGTAGGCATAGGCAAACACAGGCTCGATCCCGGATGAGACATTGCCCGCATAAAGGCTGATCGTACCGGTCGGCGCGATCGAGGTCAGCAACGCGTTGCGGATACCGTGCCGGGCAATCGCATCGCGTACATCGGCGTCCATCCCTTGCATAGCGCCGCTGGCAAGGAACTTCTCTGCATCGAAAAGCGGGAACGCGCCCTTCTCCTTGGCCAGATCAACCGATGCGAGGTAAGCCGCGCGGGCAATCTGATGCATCCACTTGTCGGTCTGTGCTGCGGCCTCTTCCGATCCATAGCGCAGGCCGACCATCAGCAAGGCATCTGCCAGCCCTGTGACACCCAAACCAATGCGACGCTTGGCCCTTGCTTCGGCCTGTTGTGCTTCAAGTGGGAAGCGGGATGCATCGACGACATTGTCCATCATGCGCACAGCTGTCGCGACCAGATCGGTCAGTGCCGCTTCATCCAGGGCAGCCGCGTCTTCGAACGGGTCGCTCACCAGACGCGCCATGTTGATGGAACCCAGCAAACACGCACCGTAGGGCGGCAACGGTTGTTCGCCGCAAGGGTTGGTCGCCGCGATTGTTTCGCAGTAATTGAGGTTGTTCATCTGGTTGATACGGTCGATGAAGATGACGCCGGGTTCAGCATAATCATAGGTGGAACGCATGATCGCATCCCACAATTCACGCGCGCGCACCGTGCGATAGACCTCACCGCCGAAGATCAGATCCCAAGACGCATCCGCCTTGACCGCGTCCATGAACGGGTCAGTGATCAGCACGGACATGTTGAACATGCGCAAGCGTGCCGGATCAGACTTGGCTGTGATGAAATCTTCTACATCTGGGTGGTCACAGCGCATCGTCGCCATCATCGCACCGCGGCGCGATCCGGCGGACATGATCGTGCGGCACATCGCATCCCAGACATCCATGAAGGACAACGGACCAGAGGCATCCGCCGCCACGCCCATCACGCCTGCACCTTTTGGTCGAATGGTCGAGAAATCGTAACCGATGCCGCCACCCTGCTGCATGGTCAGCGCCGCTTCCTTGAGCATATCAAAGATGCCGCCCATGCTGTCCGGAATAGTGCCCATGACAAAGCAGTTGAACAGCGTCACCGACCGCGCCGTACCTGCCCCAGCGGTAATGCGGCCCGCAGGCAGATATTTGAAATCCGCCAGCGCATCATAGAATTTGCTTTCCCAAGCTGCCGGGTCGTCCTCGACGACAGCCAAAGCCCCCGCAATGCGTTTCCAAGTATCCTCGACCGTTTCGTCAATCGGCGTGCCATCCGCCTCTTTGAACCGATACTTCATGTCCCAGATCTGTTCGGCAATAGGGGCGGAAAAAGCGGTCATGGCAGGGAATCTCCTATGGGGGCAACAGG
>CBDTVH010000018.1:0-13632 GCA_965363665.1 uncultured Yoonia sp.
CTTGGCAAGCGACGACTGCTCGGCTTTGCAGGCGGCAAGCCCGGCGGCATGGCCCTCTGCAAAGCCGCGCTCAAACCCTTCGTCGGGCCGGTCCGCTGACTGGGCATCGTTTTCGAACGACTCAAAAACCATTTTCTGCATGACTTAAGAACCCGCCTTTGCAGTTGGTTCTTCGATCCAGCTTTGAAGGACCTGAAGTGTCTCTGGTTCGCGATCTGCGATGATGCGTTTGAGGCGCGCCACAGGATCATCGCTGGCGCCATTGTCCAACATATCCATGTCCATAAAGCCCCCCATGGCGCCGTCATCCATGGCCATCGCCATTGGCGGATTCACGTCAATGGGATCTGCCCGGTCCTCGATCCCGAGGGGAAGGGTTTGCGCGTTCGCTGAGGCCAGGATTGGTCGCACCACGAACAACCCCAGAATAAGGGCGACGGCGGCAAGAACGCCGATTTGAATAAGCTGCATGATATCCAATGGCAGTGCCGCGACTGGTCCAACAGCGGTCGTACCGGCAGGTTCAAACGGTTCGAAAGGCATGGATCGCAGCGTCAAGACATCGCCGCGCGTGGGGTCCAGCCCGACCGCCGATGCGACCAATTCTTCCAGTGCTGCAAGTTCGTCGGTGGTGCGAGGCGTCGTTGTCGTTGTTCCGTCAGCGGCCGTTTCAATCAGGTCGTTCACCAGCACCGCGACCGTCAGGCGTTTGATTGCACCCGGTGCCTTGGTAAGTTGACGTTCCGTCTGTGACACCTCGTAGTTCGTCAGTGTCCGGCTTTCGCTGTTTTCATTGGTGGCGCTGCCCCCATTTGCTCCCGCATCGCCGTCTGGCAGGTTTGATGCCACCGTCACATCGCCCCCCCGGCTGTCGACAGAGTTGCCAGAACTTTCGGTCACATCGGTACTGATGGCGATTCGGCTGTCAGGGTCCACCCGTCGTTCAGTGATCATTTCCGTTTCGGTCACCTGGTCGATGGACACCTCAACAACCGCATTTCCCAAGCCGACTCTGGCGGCCAGCAACCTTTCCGCGCGCTGCCGCAGGCTTTGTGCATGATCATCGCCGGTGGCACTTGGTTGGCCCGTGTCGCTTTCGGACAGCAGGCCGCCTTCGTCATCAATGACCGCGACATCAGCAGGTGACAGGCCCGGCACCGCCGCGCTGATGAGAAACTGAAGCGCCTTGAGGTGTTGTGCAGAAATCGTGCCAGCCATCGTGGTGACTGTGACAGCGGCGGTCTGGGTTTCCTCGCGCTGGAAAGGGCGGTTTGACGGTGTCGAGATGTGAACGCGCGCCGCCCGAATATGCGGGCTTGCAAGGATAGTGCGTGCCAGCTCACCTTCCTTTGCCCGCCAGTAGGCAGCATCGAACATTTGCGCCGTTGTGCTGAACCCCGACAGCGAATCAAGCAACTCGTATCCTTGGCTACCCGTTGCAGGCAGGCCTTGCCCGGCCAATGCCATGCGCAGCGAATCGCGTTGCCCGGTCGGTACATAAATTGCATTCCCTCTGACCTCGTAGGCGACACCCCGTTGGTCGAGGGCTGTTACAACGTCACCTGCGGCCCGCGCCTCTAATCCACCGAAAAGCAGCGACATATCCTTTGTTCCGGCCCCCCGGGCAAGCAGGAGAACAGCCAGAAAAACGGCCGCCGTCACGGCGATCACGATCATCCGTCGCTGCATGCTGAGTGCAGACCAAACAGTGCCAAAGTTGTTCAAGTTGGGTTCTCCATCCGATTGGCATTCTGCCGTTGGTCGATAATTGACCGATGAGGCTTAACAATCGGTTAGGGCTTTTCGGTTTATTGATTGGGCAATGAAATTCGTGAGGTGCCGCATATGACCGCAAGCTCAGAAGTAGACGACAGCGCGCCGCGCAAGGCTTCGAAATTGCCATTGCTGGTTGGCTTGGTTTTGGCTGTGCTGGGCGGCGGCGGCGGCTTTTTTGCTGTGCAGGCAGGTGTCTTCAGTGGTGACCAAACGGCAGAGGTTGTTGCGGAAGATACCGCAATGCCCGACGCCGATAAGGCATTGGAAGTCGCATTTGTCGCGATTGATCCTCTGGTGATCTCGCTTCCTGGTGCGGGGGGGCGGGACCATCTGCGCTTTGCCGCGCAGTTGGAGGTGCCACCTGCCTTCGCCGCCGAGGTAGAGGCGATCAAACCGCGTATCGTCGACGTTCTGAACGGGTATTTGCGCGCGATTGATATCGCAATGCTCGAAGACCCCTCAACGCTGACGCGTCTGCGGGCGCAAATGCTGCGCCGTATTCAGGTTGTCACCGGTCCGGGGCGGGTCAACGACCTGCTGATCATGGAATTTGTACTTAGCTAGAAAGGCGCCCTTGATGACAATGATCGCCGATGTTTTGTTGGCCGCAGGCGCGCTTGGCGCCGCGCTCTATTGTTTTGTTTTGTCACGCCGCCTCAGGCGTTTTACCGATCTTGAAAAAGGTGTGGGCGGGGCCGTTGCGGTTCTGTCCGTTCAGGTCGATGACCTGACAGAGATTTTGAACAGGGCGCAGACAACTGCCAAGGCTTCGGTCGAACAGTTGGATGCCGTAAGTGCACGTGCCGAGGTAGCACACAAGAAGCTGGAACTGTCGATTGCGTCGATGCATGACGTACCGGAAAAGGCACAGCCAAGTGTTGGCCAAAGCCCGTTCTTCGTGCGCCGATCCGCTGATTCTGGTGTTAAATGATGTCCCGTCAGCGACATAAGAAACGTGGCTTGGGCGCCCTGCACATCATCACCTGTTTGCTGGTCGCATCCGCAGTTTTGCGGTTTGCAACCCAAGTGGCCCCGGCCATGGCGAATGAAGCGTCCCAAAGCGTTGCGGAACCTGCTGCGCCTGTTGCGGAAAGTGGCCGCACAGACACGCTTTTGGCCGCACTTCAGGCCCGCGAGGCGCGGCTGTCAGAGCGCGAGCAGCAATTGAACGACAGGATGCAAGCACTGCGCACAGCAGAGGAAGAGATCGACAACAAGCTACAGGCGCTGGTCGAAGCGGAAACGGTGTTGAGCGCGACAATCGCACTGGCAGATACAGCCGCAGGGGCGGATCTGGCACAGCTGACGACTGTTTATGAAAATATGAAACCCGCAGAAGCGGCAGCATTGTTTGCACAGATGCCCCCACAATTTGCTGCTGGTTTCCTTGGCATGATGCGACCCGAAGTGGCCGCCCTGATCATGACAGAGCTTGAGCCAGAGATCGCTTATTCGTTCAGCGTTGTTCTTGCCGGTCGCAACGCGAACGTCCCGACTGATCAGCGCTGAGGAATCCTTAATCCCTTCCGCTTAGAAGAGACGCGAAGCCATCACTTACGCATTTGATTTTAGGAGCCTCACCGCATGATCGGTCTGATCGGTATTATATTCGTGCTTATTACCGTTTTTGGCGGATACCTTCTTGCCGGTGGCAAGATGGGTATCATTCTGAAGGCCCTACCCTTTGAGATGATAATGATCTGCGGGGCGGCCATCGGTGCGTTTGCCATCAGCAATGACGGATCGGCCATCAAGCAAACGCTGAAGGATTTGGCGAAAGTCATCAAAGGTCCAAAGTGGAAAGCGCAGGATTATCGTGATCTGCTTTGCATGCTCTTTGAACTGCTGCGCGTGGCAAGGACGAACCCGGTTGCCCTGGAAAGCCATATTGAGGCACCCGACACGTCAAGCATCTTCGGGAAGTACCCAAAAATACTGGACGATGGTGAGGCGATCGCCCTTATCTGCGACACTCTGCGATCCGCCTCAATGAACTACGACGATCCCCATCAGGTCGAGGAGATACTGGAAAAAAGGATCGAAGCGACCCTGCACCACAAGATGCATTCCACGCATGCCTTGCAAACCGTCGCAGACGGGTTGCCTGCGCTGGGTATCGTGGCGGCGGTACTTGGGGTGATCAAGACGATGGCCTCCATTGATCAACCGCCTGAGGTTTTGGGCAAGCTGATTGGTGGTGCGCTTGTCGGCACGTTCCTTGGCGTGTTTCTGGCATACGGTTTTGTCGGGCCATTTTCGGTCAAGGTGAAGGCGGTGGTGGAAGAAGATGCGCATTTTCACCAGCTTATTCGCGAGGTGCTAGTGGCAAATCTCTATGCGCACGCCCCGAATATCTGTGTTGAGGTGGGACGGCAGAATATGCCCGGTCATTACCGCCCCTCATTTGCGGATATGGAAGATGCGCTGAAGGCGACCAAGCAGGACGCAGCATGAGGGGTGCTGTCATCCTTTTTATATTGGGACTTTTTCCAGTTTTCGCAGATGCCGCACCTTTGAGGGTGCAAACCGGAGAGCACGCCAGTTTCACCAGGGTGGTCATCGGCATACCGCCAGATATTGAGTGGCGATTGGGTCGTGCGGATCAGGGCTATACTCTGCGCCTGCCCACAGATGACGGCTTTGTGCTGGCGCAGTTTTTTGACTTGATCCCGCGTGATCGCATAACCGCAGTCGACCAAGACCCAAACCGGGGCGAGCTGCGTTTGCGCGTCGAGTGTCTTTGCCACGCGCGCGCTACCGTCTATCGGTCGCAGTATTTGGTGATTGACATCCATGACGGGCCGGCCCCTGCGGCCTCTCCATTTGAGTTGGCTTTGCCAGATGAACAGTCGTTTGTGGTAGGTGAAAACCTTGCTAATCAGCAAACCGTGTCCTATCAGTTTACGCCCGACCCGGTGTTGCCGGTGATAACGCCGCGTATCCCTGTTACGGGTTCTGCGACCAACGGGGAAGAAGCGGCAAAGACAGAGCGTTCTGCAACCGATCCAAACGCGCCCTCCACGCAGGTCCAAGATACAGATGACGCGCTGGAGATGATTGCACAAACGCTCAGCTCAAGTCTGGGGCGCGCGATGACGGCGGGTCTTTTGCAGGAAGAGGCACCGTTTGGTCGGGCTGAGACTGAAGGCGCAAATCAAGCTGACCCTCGCATCGCACTGAAAGAATCACCGTTTCCCGGCCTTAATGCGCGAACCAGCGTTGATCCTGGGGCAGTCAGTGATGCTGCTTTGCCACAAACACAGGTCGGAAAAACTTGCCTGCCCGATAGCAGTTTTGATATTGCGTCATGGGGGAACGAAAGCCCGCCCTATCTACAATTGCGGCAAACACGAAACGCGCTGACAAACCCCGCAGATGAATTCCAGGACGGTGCTTTGCTTGTGCTCGCGCGCTTGTACGTCTTCCTGGGTTTTGGGCGCGAGGCGCTTCAGACGCTTGATCTTGAAGACGTGTTATCGCGCGATCGGGTGCTGTTGCGGGCGGTTGCCCAATTGATCGAAGATGAGCCTGTTTCACAGGACTTGTTTGCCGGTCAAGTCAGTTGTCCATCGCGTGTTGCACTTTGGGCATTGCTCGCGCAACCCACGGGGCCGACAGATGCAAAGGTTGATCGAACGGCGGTCATCACCGCCTATCAGGCTTTGCCAACCTATGTCCAAGAACAGATTGCACCGCGGCTGACCGAGGCGCTATTGGCGATCGGAGCGCAAGATGCAGCATTGCAAATCATCGGTCGACAACCCAGATCCGAGAACGCCGATGTCGCGTTGCAACTGGCCGGGGCGGCACTTTCCGACGCACTGGGAGAAGAGACGCAAGCAATTGAAACGATAACAGACGTTGCCCGTAACGATCCGCGCACAACGCCAGAGGCCTTAACGCGCTTTTTTATTGAAGGTGTCGCAAATGAGGTCAGTTTTTCAGATGAGGATTTCCTTTTGGCCGATGCCCTGCGCTTTGAGAACACAAGAACACCGGCTGCTGCAGGGCTGGCTGACGCACAGTACAACGCATATCTGTCAGTTGATCGTTTTGAGGATGCCCGCGGTTCTTTGCAGAGGCGTATGACAACGCTTTCACCGCAAGATGTTACGACCATGCGCTCGGCGCTTTTTCGACAGGCCACTGAACGCATGCCTGATGCGGCATTTCTTGAGTTTGTCTGGCAAGAAGACTTGGGCGAGGTTGACGCCGATACTCAGAATATCGTCGCAGCACGATTACTGACGCTGGGCTTTCCTGAGCGAGCACTGGTCGTTCTGTCGGGCGTGGCCGATGACGCAGCCCTAGACGCACAGGATGTCTTACGCAGGCAGGCAACGCGCGACGCAGCGGTGCAGCAAACAACGCCCGAGAATCCTCAACAGGTGGGGGATGTGCAGCGGTCAAATGACGATGAAGTGTCAGCGGATTTGACGGTGTCCGATGGCTCATCACTTCAGACCAG
Source organism: uncultured Yoonia sp. (assembly GCA_965363665.1). Lineage (GTDB taxonomy): Bacteria > Pseudomonadota > Alphaproteobacteria > Rhodobacterales > Rhodobacteraceae > Yoonia. The sequence goes on from CBDTVH010000018.1 coordinate 6,245, forward strand.
TCGCGCTCTTGTTGAAAGCGCCGCGCAATCAAGACAGACCATCCGCGCCTTGCTGCAAGGCGTTCCCGCGCCAGAGGGTTTGTAACGACTGGTTACCATTTCTAAAGCTTTTAAAATTACCATATTATTTATGGCTTTAAACAGCGCCAGAACGGGACCGGTAACATGCCAAAAATCTGCAGATGTCAAAGACGGGAAGGATGTGCTGCTGCCGTGTTGTCATTTTTGGATAGCATAGGTCTTTCGGTAATCGGAAATAGAACAAAACATGATTATTTCGGTCGCGAAATATGAATGCGATGGCGCTGAAGAATATTTTTCAACCGACGATCCTGCTGGCGCTTGGGTTGATGGCCGTGATTGTCATGATGATTTTGCCAATGCCCGCTTGGGTTTTGGACATCGGATTGGCAGCGTCCTTTTCGATCGCAATTCTGATGTTTACCGTCACGCTATTCATCGACCGACCATTGGACTTTTCCGCATTCCCGACTGTTCTGTTGGCATCTTTGGTCCTGCGATTATCACTGAACGTATCGTCCACGAAGTTGATTATCGGCGAAGGCCATACCGGAACCGGTGCCGCAGGCGAAGTCATCGAAGGTTTTGCGATGTTCGTCATGGGTGGCAGTGTCTTGTTGGGGCTGGTCATCTTTTGCGTCTTGCTGATCGTCAACTTTGTCGTGATCAACAAGGGTGCGACCCGCATGGCCGAAGTCGGCGCACGATTTGCACTGGATGCAATGCCCGGCAAACAGCTTGCGATTGACAGTGACGTTGCTGCGGGCGCGATCGACCATAATGAAGCCAAAGAGCGACGCGAACGTGAACAGGCTGAGACGACGTTTTTCGGTTCGCTGGACGGGGCATCGAAGTTCGTCAAGGGGGATGCGATTGCAGGCCTGCTCATTACTGCACTCAACCTGATCATGGGCCTTGTGATCGGGATAACTGTGCATGATATGCCAGTTGGCCGCGCTTTCGAAACATACGCTATTTTGACGGTTGGGGATGGTCTTGTTTCGCAAATACCTGCGGTTGTGATATCGGTTGCCTCGGCGCTTTTGCTGGCGCGCGGCGGTGCCACTGGCGCAACCGATATCGCACTTGTCGCGCAATTGGGGCGGCACCCATCGGCGCTGGCAACAGTTGCCCTTTTGATGGGGCTTCTTGCGGTCGTCCCGGGCTTGCCGTTCATACCATTTATGTTCGCATCGCTCGCGCTCGCGTTCTGTGCGTTCACCATGATGCGTGCAAGGCAAAAGGCGGTTGCCGACGTGCAACAGGACGCCACCCCAACCGACATTGACCCGGTGCGAAATTCCATCGGAGACATGCTTGATCTTGACGATATTCATGTGGAGTTCGCGCCTGATCTTGTTGAAATGGTGCTGGATCCGGGCACGGGTCTGGACGCGCGGATCGCGAATATGCGCAGCCATGTTGCCACAGATTTTGGTGTCATGCTGCCAGAAATCAGATTGACGGATAACCCGGCTTTGCCGCCGGGATATTACGTCGTGCACGTGCAAGGGGTCGAACAGGTGCGGGATAGGCTTCAGCCCGATCAGATATTGGCGCTGATCAGCGAAGATGGCGGCGATGAAATGGCGGGCGAATTGGTGAATGAACCTGTGTACGGGGCACCCGCGCGGTGGATCAACCCGGCAGATCAGGAAAAGGCTGCCGTGGCGGGCCTGACCACGGTGCAACCGGCGGAAGTCCTGGCCACACATTTGCTTGAAATAGTGAAACGCAACTTTGCGCGGCTTCTGACCTTCAAGGCGTTACGCCGCAGGCTTGATGAAATGACACGGTTGAGCGATCAGGACCGTTCGGATGCGAACCGACGGATGTTGGATGAACTGATCCCCGACAAGGTCCCGCTTGATGTTTTGCTTTCAGTCCTGCGATTGCTTCTGGAAGAGCGTGTGTCGATCCGAAACCTTGCGTTGATCATCGAAGCTGTTGCAGAGGGTCGGCAGCTTTTTCAAAGTGTTGATGCCATAACCGAACATGTACGGCAGCGATTGGGGTTTCAGCTTGTCGCCAAGATGCGCAGGGCGGATGGTACGATCCCACTGGTCCAGCTTGCACCAGAGTGGGAGGACACATTTGCAACCTACGAAATTCGAACGGATCGTGGTGGTGGCGACGTCGCGTTGCCGCCTGACAGCTTTAATCAGTTGGCGGATGGCATCGCGGAAAAGCTGGGGCAGGCTGCGAACACGGGCGCTTATGCCGCTGTCGTGACATCGACACGCCGCCGCAGGTTCCTGCGCACGGTCATGGCTGCGAAGGGCATCATGAACCCGGTGCTGTCATTTGAGGAAATCGGCATTGATGCCCGACCGGCGCTGGTTGGATTGGTGCCAGCCTGATGGATCTGGTTTTAGAGCTTTTGCCCTATTCGCAGGCTGTACTTTGGACCACGTTCGCGGTGTTCGTTCGGATTGGGGCGATCATGGCGGTTCTGCCGGCCTTTGGTGACCAGCCCGTGCCGACGCGGGTGCGACTGGTGCTTGCCTTGATGTTCACCTTGATCGTGGCACCTTCGGTCTCATTTGATACGACGCCACCGCCTCAGAGCCTGCTTTCAGGTTTTGGCATTTTGGCAATGGAGGCGCTGACCGGGCTTTTCTTTGGTATCTTTCTGCGCTTTTTCATCCTCGTCCTGCAAATTGCGGGGTCAATCGCGGCGCAGGCGACATCACTTTCGCAGATATTCGGGGGCACGGCGGTCGTCGATCCGCAACCAGCGATCGGGCATATGTTGGTCGTGGCGGGAACAGCGCTTGCGGCATTGTCAGGGCTCCATGTTCAGGCCGCGGGCTATATGATCCACAGCTACACTTTGGTGCCCTTCGGGATCGGTTTGCGCCCTGCTTTGGTGGCCGAAGTTGGGGTGGCCGAGGTGACGCGCGCCTTTGGGCGTGGCTTCATGTTGGCTGCACCGTTTTTGATAGCATCACTTATCTATAATGTCGTTCTCGGGGTCATCAACAGGGCGATGCCGCAGTTGATGGTATCATTTGTCGGCGCACCTGCGCTGACTGCGGGCGGCCTTTTGCTGTTCTTCCTGGCCGCGCCGCTGATGTTGGCGGCGTGGTTGGCAGCTTTCTCCGCGTTCATGGGAACACCTTTTGGGCTCTGGCCGTGAGTGGTGAAGAAGAAGATACCGACAAGCAGTATGAGCCCAGTCAGAAAAAGCTTGATGATGCTCGTAAAAAGGGTGAGATCGCGCGATCTGCCGATCTGACAACGGCGGCTGCCTATGGCGGATTGCTGATTGTCATGCTGACTGTTGGCCCTGTCGTTCTGGCTGATCTTGCAACAGCGATGGTGGTGCTTTTGGGGCAATCCAACGATCTGTCGCTGTTGGTTTTTGATGGTGGCGGCACGGCATTGCATGGTGGGATCCTGGCGCAGGTCGCTTTGGGATTGGCACCCTGGTTTGCCTTTCCCGCTGCATTGGCCCTTCTCAGCGTCGGCCTGCAGCGCGGTTTCCTTTTCACCACGAGCAAGGCGATCCCAAAGCTTAGTCGTGTTTCGCCTATTTCGGGTGTGAAGAACAAATTCGGCCGACAGGGGCTGTTTGAATTCGCCAAGAGCAGCACGAAATTGGTTATCTACTGCGTTATTCTCGGCTTCTTTTTCGTCGGTCAAATTGAACGGATCATCGGAAGCATGCAGCTTCCGCCGCGGCTGATCATTGCCGAACTCAGCCGGATGATGGTGGCTTTGATGGCCATTGTGCTGATGGTTTCATTGATATTGGGCAGCATAGATTTCCTTTGGCAACATGCCGAACACATACGCAAGAACCGGATGAGCCGTAAGGAAATGATGGATGAACTGAAGCAATCGGAGGGTGACCCCTTTATCAAACAACAGCGGCGGCAGCGCGGGCAAGAGCTTGCGACAAACAAGATGCTGCAGGATGTACCGTCGGCCGATGTGGTGATTGTGAACCCGACCCATTATGCGATTGCGCTGAAATGGGATCGATCCAAAGCGATGGCGCCGATTTGCGTGGCCAAAGGGGTTGATGAGGTTGCAGCACGCATTCGCGCGCTTGCCGCAGAAAATGCAGTTCCGCTGCATTCGGACCCGCCAACCGCGCGCGCGTTGCATGCCGAAGTGGAACTGGGCCAGCAGATTTCGCAAGATCACTACCGCGCAGTTGCGGCGGCCATCAGGTTTGCCGAAAGCATCCGCAAGAAAGCAGGCAAAAGATGAGCCAGGCAAAACGATTGCAGGCACTCACAAAGGTCACAAACCTGCGCCTTCAGGCAGATAAAGCCACACTGGCCAAGGTTTTGGCCAAAGAAGCCGACTTGCGGCGGAACCTTCAAGACCTTGGTCGTTTGCGCGATAAGCGTATGGATACTGATTTGGCCAGTTATGATGCCGCATTTGTCGCAGCTGCGGACCTGAACTGGCAGTTGTGGATTGATGAACGGCGCAACACGATTAACGCTGAATTGGCAAAAACACTTGCTCAAAAGGAAGAATGCAAAGCAACGCTGCGCAAGTCCTTTGGAAAAGATCAGGCGGCGCAAAGCCTGGAGCGGGCAGGGCGGGCCGCACTGAAAATGGTGGCAGACCGCAGGGCGCGTTACGAATCCTGACGCACCAGATCAATCACCAGGACATCCGTAACGCGGCTGCCGCTGATATCCTGTGCGACGCGCAAAAGCTCATTTCGCAGCGCCCGCATCTTTGTTCCCGTTGTGAAATTGCCCGAAAAACCCCCGTTGTTGGCATGATCGAACATGACCTGAAGAAAGCGGTCGCGCAGTTTTGGTTCGGCGGCGAACACAGCGGTACGGCTGCCTAAAGTAACCTCAAGGTTAAGGGACATGACCACCAAGGCCGTCACCAACCCATCCTCGACCACCGGGATGATGAACTGGTTGTTTAGCTTTGCGTACTCCCGCTCTGGCGATGCTTCAATTGAAGGCGCCGCCATGGACGCATCCACCGGTGTTTCAGGCGATACGCAATCAAGCGGTGCTGCAATGTCTTCTTTGGGTTCCGGCATCAGGAACAGGCCCGCTCCTGCACCTGCCCCGGTTCCGACAAGCAGCAGTAGAATGGGGATGAGGATGGCTTTCATTAAATGCTCCGACCGTGGCTAGAATGGCAGTACAGATTCAAGGATTTGCTGGCCGATGCGCGGCTGTTGCATATTGGTAATCTGCCCTCGTCCGCCATAGGAAATCCTGGCAGAGGCGATCTTGTCATAGGTGATTTCGTTTTGCCGGGTGATGTCTTCTGGGCGGACATAACCCGTGACGATCAGCTCGCGCAGTTCGAAGTTCACGCGTACCTCTTGCTGGCCAACGATGGCCAGTACGCCATTTGGCAAAACATCGGTAATTGTCACGGCCACCCGCAGGGTCAGCCGTTCATTACGGCGCACCGTTCCATCGCCTGACGCTGAGCTTTGCGAATTCAGATCGACAAGTGAGCCCGATGTCGCGCCTTCCGGCAGCCTGCGGTCAAGGCGTTGCGGAAGCCCAAAGAGTTGTGGTGCGCCGGCCTGTTGCGAGGCAGAGCGCGAGCGATCGCTTGAGTTTGATATTTCAGCGCGATCATCAATTTCGATCACGACTGTCATAATATCGCCCCGTTGCATGGCGCGCCGGTCGCCAAGCAGCGATCCCCTTGCCCCCGTCCAAAGTGATGCGTGCGATGATGGGCCCAATGCGCTTGCCGCAATGGGTGCCGGTATGCTGGGGTTCAGCATCGCTGCGCGCTCAGTATTCTGGGTTGGTGGCGAAAAACTCGGGGCTTTGCCGACTTCGGTAATGCCGCAACCGGCGAGCAAGATCACCAGCACATTTGCCAATCGTTTACCGTTGAACATAAGCCGCCCCATCTTGTCCAATTCTCGCTGAAACCGTGGTGCGCGACCCGATATTCATCACGCGGATTGTGTCGCCCGGACCGGCCCGCCCCAATGCGCGTCCGTCCGTGGAAATGACCAAACCGTTTCGTTCAAACAAAAGCGGAATGATCTGGTTGCGTTCGACCACAGCGGGTTGACCGATATCCCCGGGTCGGATCGGTCGCCCCGAAAAAAGGGCAACGCGCGCTTCCTTGCCAACGATATTCTGCAGATCCCCTAACGCTTTTGGCGTGGCTTCGCCGCTGATGGTTACGTCGTCCAGGGTGATCAAGGCTTGTGCGGGAATGGTGCGTGTCGCGACGACCGTTTCTGCAAACGCAGGTGTCGCCAATGCAATCAGACAGAAAAACAGACGGATCATCGCAGCTGCACCATCGCACTTAGCATCTGGTCGGCGGCCGTGATCACCTTGGAATTCAATTCATACCCGCGCTGTGCCTCGATCAGGTCAGTGACTTCACGAACGGGATCGACCGAACTGTCCTCAAGATAGCCTTGCCGCAAGACGCCCAGCCCGTCCTCGCCCGGCGTCCCCACAACCGATGGTCCCGAGGCTGGCGTTTCAAGAAACAGGTTTGATCCGATGGCCTCAAGCCCCTTGGGGTTTGTAAAGCCAGCGAGGCTGAACTGGCCCAGCAACTGCGGCTCGATCTCGTCGATGAAATAGGCAAAAAGCTCGCCTTCAGCATTGATCGAGATGGACCTGGTATCGCGCGGGATAGTGATGTCGGGAATGACCGGATAGCCATCTGACGTCACCACCAGGCCATCGCCTGTCAGCTTTAGCGCGCCGTCGCGCGTATAGGCTGAAACGCCGGAAGGGAGTGTGATTTCAAGGTAACCATCACCCTCGATTGCAAGGTCAAGATCACCGCCCGTGGCACCAAGTGCCCCTTGGCTCAGCATCACTGAAACTGCGCTGGGACGCACCCCAAGCCCAAGTTGAATACCGGTCGGCAGGACGGTCCCATCTGATGCGTTGATCGTCCCGGGGCGTGCCACCTGTTGATAATGAAGATCCGCAAATTCGGCGCGCCGGGGGTTATATCCGGTCGTGTTCATATTGGCGAGGTTGTTTGAAATCACCTCGACCCGCATTTGTTGGGCGGTCATACCTGCCGCCGCGATCTTGAGTGCGCGCATGTGTCGTCTCCTTTATGTGCGGATGGCCTGAATGACGCTGCGAATGCGTTCGTCTTCTTTGTCCAGAAAGCTTTGGCCCAGTTCGTAGGCGCGTTGCACCTCGATCATGCGGCCAACCTCCAGGATCGGGTTCACGTTTGATCCTTCAAGAAATCCTTGCAGAACACGACCGTCTATCGCCGGCTCAAATCCGCCTCGGGCATCGAACATGACACCGCTTTCGCGGATCATTTGCGACCCGTCGATCGGTATCACCAAGCCAATTTGCCCAATGGGCTGTCCGCCTGCGCTGATCGTTCCATCCGGCCCGATCCCGACCGGCCCCAGACCT